>CAJJIV010000001.1 GCA_905187655.1 uncultured Eubacteriales bacterium
TTTCTCAATGACATTTGTCATTTTTTTGTTTTTTTGGGCAGTTGACTATAATTTTCTGTTTATTTTTTGTTTTGTTGTTTCATACTATAAATAAAATATTTCAAGGTGGTATTATGTTGAAAAAAATAAAAAATTTATGTTGGTTATTTTGCACAAAAGCCAATTTTATTGCAGTAAATAAAATATTTTTAAAAATTTTCTATCTTCATTTTTTGCTGAAAAACAAACACTTTTTAATTAAAAAATTTTGTGTTTGGCACAAAACTTTGAATTTTTGATTTTTATATGTCATAATGCATTTGTAAAGTTAATTTACAGTTTAATTTCCCCCAAATTTAATTTACCCAATTCACCATTGCCTTCCCCAAAAGCAAAATCACAAATACAAAAACACAAGTTAAAACAGGGTTATACCAATTGTTTTAAGCAGTGTTACAAATTAATCTGGCCTAAGATAAATTATTTGGTTATCACAAATGGTAAAGTGCACCAAGCCCCCAAATTTGGTAAGTTTTGTATTAACTAATAAAACGAAAAAAGGTTGAAGTAAAGTCTTCAACCTTGTTAAACTAAAAAAACTGCACATCTTTTTTCGTTACACTATACCGAAGCGGTGGCAGAGTAGTTAACTCCTCCAAAGCATCCTTGTGGCACACAGCAGATTTTGCTTAATGCTGCTGCGGTCAGGCTCTGACATGGTTCACAAAGTGCTGTTGCACAAGACCTTGGTATCATAATCACTTGCTCTGATCAGCCTTCCATATAATGTACCTAGAAAAGCATTCAGCCCTGCTATAGCGGATTGCAGGAATAGGGCACCGCTAACTCCCCACCTAGTGCAGTCCAATAATTATATGCCAAATTCAATAAAATTGCAATATTTTTACCCAAGTTTTTATTAAAACATTTTTAAAAGGTTTGAAATCGACATTTTACTATGGTATACTAACAGCGAAGGGCTATAATGTAAACACAGGAGATATTAATGGAAAAATCAAAATCCAACGCAGAGCGTTTTATTACCGCATATAACCGGCTAGACAAGGGCATAAGAGATATTTACAATTTTAAGCCCGCACTCAGTTTTTCAGATGTAATTAGAAAATCGGCATCAATTAATCTTGTTATTAAAAAGCACGAAGATGACTTAATTGACTATGGCAGATTGCGAAATGCCATTGTGCATCGTAGTAACGATAAGGTTATTGCTGAGCCACATGACGACATTGTAGAAGACATAGAATCAATTGTTCGTGCTATTACAACACCACCACTTGCAATGCAGTCGGTTGTTAACCGAAGTGTATTTATTGCTCAGGGCGAAGTTAAATTGGGAAATGTTTTGGCAGAAATGTACCGAACGGGTTACAGCAATATTCCTGTTTATCTTGAAAGTACTTTGGTTGGTGTGCTAAACAGAAAAATGATTATTGATAAACTGGGGGAAGCGGTTTCTAAGGGTGAAGATATAAATAAACTTATGGGCAAACGGGTGGTAGACTGTTTGTCTGTTTTAGATGAAAATAATCACTATGAAGTTGTGTCAGATAATGTTACTATAGACAATTTGTTATATATGTTTCAGCAAAATCGCAAACTAAGCACGGTAATAATAACCCCAAGCGGAGCATATACCGAAAAGCCTGTTGGCATTGTTGTTACCGCCGACATAATAGATATGCAGACCATTTTAGACAACTATTAAAATTGTTGAATTAGGCAAAAATTAAACAAATTGCAAATAATAAAGGGAAAACAAAAAACAATGAAAGTTAACTATGATTGGAAAGATTTCTGTGTTTTAGAAATGGGCAAGGGTGAAAAACTTGAAAGATGGGGAAGTGTTACTCTTTTAAGACCAGACCCACAAATTATTTGGGGCGAAAAAATTGATGAAAAAAAATGTGATGCACACTATTTTAGGTCAGACACAGGTGGCGGAAAATGGAAGCAGATAAAAAATATGCCTGAAGAATGGCAAATTGGTTGGCGCAATCTTAAATTCTTAATTAAACCAATGGGTTTTAAGCATACGGGGTTGTTTCCGGAACAGGCAGTTAACTGGGATTATATGATACAAGAAATTAAATTGGCCAAACGCCCAATAAGTGTACTTAATTTGTTTGCTTACACTGGTGGCGCAACAGTTGCGTGTGCAAGCGCAGGTGCAAGTGTTACACATGTAGACAGTGCAAAAAACATGGTAGAGCGAGCAAAACAGAATGCAAAATTAAGCGGTTTAGAAAATGCACCAATAAGATATATAGTAGATGATTGCTTTAAGTTTGTAGAACGAGAAATAAGACGTGGCAAAAAGTATGATGCAATTATTATGGATCCACCAAGTTATGGTCGGGGAACAAATGGTGAAGTTTGGAAACTTGAAGATAACATTTATGATTTTGTGGCATTATGTAAAAAAGTATTAAGCGATAAGCCACTTTTTGTTTTAATAAATAGTTATACAACAGGTCTTGGTGCAACGGCGATGGAAAACGTGCTTAAAAGTGCACTGGGGCTTAAAGGGAAATATGAGTCTTACGAAGTAGGCTTACCTGCCAAAAATGGATTAAATTTGCCTTGTGGCAACAGTGCAATATTCAAAGGGGAAAACTAATGGAAACAAAATTTAATATTCTTTATGAAGACAAGCAAATAATTGTGGTACAAAAACCACAAAATATGCCAAGCCAGGCAGATAGCTCGGGCGATGAAAACCTTTTGGACTTAATTAAGGCATATATAAAGGAAAAAGACCATAAGCCTGGCAATGTTTACCTTGGGCTTGTTCATAGGCTAGACCGACCTACTGGCGGAGTAATGGTTTTTGCAAAAACAAGTAAAAGTGCTGAAAGACTTTGTGAACAGTTTAAGACCGATGATGTGCATAAAAGATATTTTGCTGTTGTTGTTGGTTGTCCTAGAGAAAAGCGTGGCAGGCTTGTGCATTTCTTAAAAAAAGATGAACGCAACAATATGGTTACAATTGTTCCTGCAAGCACTACCGATGCAAAACGTGCTGAATTAACCTATGAAGTCATTGACGAAAACAAGGGGTTTAGTTTGGTAGAAATTAATTTAATTACCGGCAGAAGTCATCAAGCAAGAGTTCAAATGGCTTCATTGGGCACACCAATTTATGGCGATGTTAAATATGGTGGGAATAAAACGGTTAAAGGACTTCTTAATTTGTATGCTGTTGAATTGCACTTTGATCACCCAGTGACAAAGGAACATATGCGATTTATTTGCTATCCGCCAGAAGACCAAAAGATGTGGAATTTATTTAATATAGAAAGATATTTAATGATAAAGTAACTGCTATGAAAAAAAGATTAGACCAACTTTTAACAGATAAAAAACTATTTGCCAGCCGAACAAAGTCGGCAGATGCCATTAAAAATGGTGCGGTTTGTGTTGACGGACAAGAAGTTTTAAAGCCTGCCGAACTTGTAGAAGAAGATGCCGAAATAAAGGTAGTTAAAGACACTTGTCCATTTGTAAGTAGGGGTGGGCTTAAACTTAAAGGAGCAATAGAAAAGTTTAAACTTAATTTTGCAGGCAAGGTTGTGTTAGATCTTGGTGCAAGTACTGGTGGGTTTACCGACTGTGCGCTTAAAAATGGCGCTAAAAAAGTTTTTGCGATAGATGTGGGAACAAATCAGTTAGCACCTGTGCTTAAGCAAGATGGCCGAGTTGTAAGTATGGAAAATACCGATATAAGGAACTTGGACAAAAGAGTCATTGAACAAAGCGATATTATTGTTGCCGACCTTTCTTTTGTTTCACTTGCAAAAGTTTTGGGTAAAATAATCAACGATGCAACCAGTCAGCCATTTGTTCTTTTAATTAAACCACAATTTGAATGTGGCTACAAAATTGCCAAAAAAAACAAGGGTGTTATTAAAGATTTGGCCTTAGCAGAGCAAATAGCAAAAGCCACCGTTACCCAGTTAGAGAATATGGGGCTTAAACTTGTAAATTTCGCCTTGTCGCCAATTTTAGGCGGTGATGGTAATAGTGAATTTATTTCAATGTTTGTTAAAAACAATTAGCAGTTTGTAATTATACATATTAATAAACGAAAATAAGTTTATAAACTTAATCACAAGTTTAATATAACAAGAATAAAAAGAGAACAGTATCAAATCGATATTGTTCTCTTTTTTTATATTTAAACTATATTATATTTTTCCTTATTACTTTTTTTGTAATATCTCGCGCATTTGTGTTTTGTATCCTTCTACCCCTGGTTGATTAAATGGATTAACACCAAGCATATAGCAATAAGTTGCACAGGCTGTTTCAAAAAAGTAAACAAGTTCACCATAAGTTTCTTCGGTTAGGCAATCTAGTTCAATTTTTAAAATTGGAACGTTTGCCTTAATATGACTGCGAATTGTGCCTTCCTCAGCCGACATATTAATTTCAGACATTGTTTTGCCATTAAGGTAGGTAATTGGGCTTTCGGCGCCAACTTCTAGAGCAAAATCATTTTCGGTGGTAGGAATAGTTATATATGTTTCAAACAATAATGGCGTTCCCTGTTCTACGAACTGTCCAAAAGAGTGCAGGTCGGTAGAATAATTAAGACTAGTAGGGTAGATGCCCTTTTTGTTTTTTCCTTCACTTTCTGCAAACAACTGCTTATACCACTCGCCAAATTCCTTTAGTCGGTCATCAAAACAACAAAGTACTTCAATTTTTTTGCCAAACTTTTGGCTTATTAGCAATCTTGCAATAGCATAAGTATATGCTGGGTTAGTTAATGGGTCAAAATTAAAGCAGTCGTTATACATTTTCTTGGCACCGCTTAACACTTTGTCTATATTAATACCTGCAACTGCCATAGGAAGTAGACCAACAGGACTTAGCACTGAATATCTGCCACCAACGGTGCGTGGAATAACAAAGCTTGCATAGCCTTCTTTGTTGCACAACTCTCTTAGGTATCCGTTTTGGTAGTCGGTTATCATATAAATTCTGCGCTTGTATTCATCTTTCTTTTTATATTTCTTTTTCATAAAAGATTCAAACACATTAAGTGCTACCAGTGTTTCAAGCGTTGTGCCAGATTTAGATATAACCGCAAGGCAAACTTCTTTGTTTTTAAGGCTCTCAATTGTGTTAGATAATGCATATGCACTAAAATTTGTGCCAACATAAATTACTTCGGTCTTTGGAGTGCGTTTAAGCATTTTAATTGCACTATATCCGCCAAGATAAGAACCGCCAATTCCAAGAACTACAAGTACCTCGGCTTTATCTTGTATGTCTTTTGCGGTGCGCTTAATGTTCATTAAGTCTTGCTTAGTTAACTCGTTTGGAAGTTCTATCCAGCCAGTTCCAGAAGAACGGTCAAGGTTGTGTAAATTATCGTGTGCAGAGCGTAAGGCTTTTAGCACTTTTTTATTTGTTAGGTCGTTCTGTTTAAGCCCCGAATATGCAAAATTTACTTTAATCATTGTTCTCTCCTTATTTTATATTTTATGTACACCAAGTAAGCTTGGTTTATGTTCATTATTTTATTCTATCATATTTTATAATTGTGTCGCAAATGAAATTCCAACTTTTTTAACCTTAAAAACAATGTAGATTAATTGGCAGTGCAAAATTTGAAACCTGGGTTTAAAATGGGTTTTTAACATTTGTTAAACCTTTGTTAAAAAACAAGCAAAAAATTATAAATTTTCATTAATCTATTTAATGCACATTGGACTTAGTAGGTGTAGTGTTCCCTAATTTGCCTTTTAGCGCAAACGGGGCTTGAAGGTAAAAATAAGCGAAGTTAATTATGGCTAGGATTTTGCAATTAAACATTAATAAATGTATGTACAAAATGCACAAAATTTGTTATTATGGCAAAAAAACACGCAAAAAAATAGGCTTGACAAAAGAAATTTTAAACTTTTTTCTTTCACCCTTAAAAAACCCTTATTTTTTTTGGAAAAAGTCTTGACACGGAGCCGTGTGTTTAGTATAATGTGTTCGTTGCATTGTGGGGTGATGCCGAAGGTTACTCATTATGGAATCCAAAAGAGATAACTTTGGCTGACAATAGTGCCAATTAAATAAGGTGCGACAGAGAGATAATCTTGTAACCAATCCTTATGCAACAGGAAGATTATCGCCTCTGGGAAATAAAAAAAGGAGAAGAAAATGGCTACACAAAAAATTAGAATTACTTTAAAAGCATTTGACCACAACCTAATTGACCAATCGGCTGCAAGGCTTGTGGAAACTGCAAAAAAGGCTGGGGCTAAGGTATCGGGACCTATTCCTATGCCAACCGAGAAAGAAGTTGTTACAATACTTCGCTCTCCACACAAACACAAAGATTCCCGTGAGCAATTTGAAATAAGAACACACAAAAGACTTATTGATATCTACAATCCATCTTCAAAGACTGTTGATTCACTTATGAAGATTGACTTGCCAAGCGGTGTTGATATCAAAATTAAGCTTTAATTATGGGCAGGAGGATAAAAAGATATGAACGCAATATTAGGTAAAAAAGTTGGTATGTCTCAACTATTTACAGCAAACGGTTTAGTTGTTCCTGTAACCGTAGTAGAGGCTGGTCCATGTTATGTATCACAAAAGAAGACAGTAGAAAAAGATGGTTATAACGCAGTTCAATTGGCATTTACCGATGTTAAGCCAAGCAGACTAACAAAACCAGAATTAGGTCACTTAAAAAAGGCAAACGTTGCTCCTAAAAAATATCTTAAGGAATTTGATATTGATGGCACAAACCTTGAAATAGGTGCTGAAATTAAATGTGATGTATTTAAAGCAGGTGACATTGTAGATGTAACCGGACAAACAAAAGGTAGAGGATTTACTGGCCCAATTCAAAGATGGAATCAATCTCGTGGTCCAATGAGCCATGGCTCAGGCTATCACAGAGGAGTTGGTTCAATGGGTTCAAGTGCCGACCCAAGCCATGTATTCAAAAACAAAAAAATGGCTGGTCAATATGGTAACGAAAGAGTTACAATTCAAAACCTTGAAATTGCAAAAGTCGATGTTGAAAGAAACTTGTTGTTAATAAAAGGTGCAATACCTGGCGCAAATGGCAATCTTGTTTTCGTTAAAACAGCAGTTAAGAAGTAAGGAGAACAAAAATGCAAACTAAAGTATATAACATAAAAGGTGAAGAAGTTGGCAAAATGACTTTAAAAGATGATGTCTTTAAAGTTCCATACAACGAAGCAGTAATTCACCAAGTAGTTGTTGCAACACTTGCAAACAACAGACAAGGTACAAAAAGCACCCTAACCAGAAGTGAAGTTAGAGGTGGTGGCAGAAAGCCATGGAGACAAAAGGGAACTGGCAACGCAAGACAAGGTTCTACCCGTGCTCCACAATGGATAAAAGGTGGTGTGGTATTTGCACCAAAGCCAAGAGATTTCTCTAAAAAGGTTAACAAAAGGGTTAAAGAACTTGCTCTTAAAAGTGCATTGTCAACTCGTTTTGAAGAGAAGAATGTTATTGTTCTAGATGACTTAACCGTAGAACCAAAAACCAAAGAGTTTGTTAAAATTCTTGAAGCCCTTAATGTAAACAAGTCTGCACTTGTAGTTACCGATACCGTTAACGAAAATGTAGTTCTTGCAACACGTAACCTACAAAATGTAGAAACCTCACACGCAGACATACTAAATACTTATGATGTAGTTACTAACGAAAAGCTTATCATAACCAAGTCTGCCATCAAAAAGATAGAGGAGGCTTATGCAGAATAATGACTATACATGATATCATAATACGCCCAGTATTAACTGAAAAATCTTATGCAGGCATCGCAACAAAAAGATACACCTTTGAAGTTGCTCCAAAGGCAACAAAAACTCAGGTTAAAGATGCTGTAGAAAAAATCTTTAAAGTTAAAGTAGATAGTGTAAACATTGTAAATGTACACGGAAAAATTAAAACACAAGGCAGGCACAGTGGTTTAACAGGTAACTACAAAAAGGCAATTGTTCAACTTAGTGCTGATAGCAAATCTATCGAGTTTTTCGATAGTTTAAGTTAATAATAGAGGAGTACAAAAATGGCTATAAAAAGATATAATCCAACAAGTGCCGGTAGTAGATTTAAAAGTGCGCCTTCTTTTGAAGAAGTAACCACTTCAACACCAGAAAAATCACTACTTGCAACAAAAAAGAAAAATGCCGGTAGAAACTCTTATGGCAGAATTACTGTTAGACACAAGGGTGGCGGAAACCGACAAAAATATCGTGTTATAGATTTTAATAGAGATAAAGATGGAATTCCTGCAAAGGTTGCAACTATTGAATATGACCCAAACAGAACCGCTTATATCGCACTATTACACTATGCCGATGGTGAAAAAAGATACATCTTGGCTCCAAACGGTCTTGCAGTTGGCGACACCGTTATGAGTGGCAGGGAAGCTGAAATTAAAGTAGGTAATGCACTTCCACTAGAAGTTATTCCAGTAGGTTCAATTGTTCACAACATAGAACTATTGCCAAATCGTGGTGGTAAGGTTGCAAGAAGTGCTGGTAACTCGGCACAATTAATGGCTAAGGAAGGCAAATATGCCACACTAAGAATGCCATCTGGTGAAATGAGAAAAGTTCTTTTAACTTGCCGTGCAACAATTGGTGAAATTGGCAACCTAGACCATGAATTGGTTAAAATTGGAAAGGCTGGTAGAACAAGACATATGGGTATCAGACCAACCGTTCGTGGTGTTGTTATGAACCCAGTTGATCACCCACATGGTGGTGGTGAAGGTAAATCTCCAGTAGGTCTTCCAGCACCTCAAACTCCATGGGGCAAACCTGCTCTTGGCTTAAAGACCAGAAAGAAAAAGAACGCAACAAATAAACTTATGGTTAAGAGAATTAACTAGTAGGAGGAAGAAATGAGTAGATCAGTTAAAAAAGGTCCATATGTAGAAGAACGTCTTTCAAACAGAATAGACAAGATGAACGAATCTGGCGAAAAGAAAGTTATTAAAACTTGGTCGCGTTCATCTACCATACTTCCAACAATGGTAGGACATACAATTGCTGTTTATGATGGCAGAAAACATATCCCAGTTTACATTACAACTGAAATGGTAGGTTTTAAACTTGGTGAATTTGCTCCAACTAGAACATTTAAAGGTCACAAAGGTGCAAAAACAACCGCAAGCAAGGGAGGAAAACAATAATGGCAACTAGACAAAGAGAAAAAGCTGCTGCAAGAGTCGCTAAAAAAGATAACAGACCACACGCAGTTGCAAAATATGTAAGAGTTTCTCCTAGCAAAGTAAGAATAATTTTAAATTTGATTAGAGGCAAAAACTATGCAGATGCAGAAGCAATTCTTGAATACAATGCAAGTCCTGCCGCAGAATTTGTTCTAAATGTTCTAAGAAGTGCCGGCGCTAATGCTGAAAACAACTTAGGACTTAACAAGTCTGAACTTTATGTTGCTGAAACTTTTGCAGATGGTGGCCCATCACTTAAAAGAAGCCAACCTGTTAACAAAGGCAGAGCACATGCAATACTAAAAAGAACATCACACATCACTGTTATTCTTGATGTGAAGAAAGCCTAGGGAGGAAATCTAATGGGACAGAAAGTTAATCCAAATGGTCTTCGTCTTGGCATTACTACTGGCTGGAAGAGTCAATGGTATGCAGACAAAAAGTCTTTCGCAAGTTTTATTAAAGAAGACAATGAAATAAGAAAGTATATTAAGACCAATTACAAAAATTGTGGTATTTCTGCAATTTTAATTGAAAGAGGCGAAAACAAGGTTAATATTACACTAGATACCTCTAAGCCTGGTGTCGTTATTGGGCAAAAAGGTGCTGGCGTAGAGGCTATGAAGAAGGAGTTAACAAAACTTGTTAATGGTAAAGTTGTTAACATTAATGTAGTAGAAGTTAAAGCTCCAGACTTTAATGCACAACTTGTTGCTGAAAGTATTGCTTTCCAACTTGAACAAAGAGTTGGTTTTAGAAGAGCAATGAAGCAAGCACTTAATCGTTGCCAAAGAGCAGGGGTTAAAGGTGTTAAAATTATGGTAGGTGGCAGACTTGATGGTGCAGAAATTGCAAGAAGCGAGTTCTATCAAGAAGGTTCACTTCCATTACAAACCCTAAGAGCGGACATAGACTATGGTTATGCAACAGCAAAAGCATATGGTTCTACCGGTGTTAAGGTTTGGATTTACAAGGGCGAAGTTCTTGGAAAAAAAGATTTAACAATTAGGGGAGGAAACAAAAATGTTGATGCCTAAAAGAGTTAAAAGAAGAAAACAACAAAGAGGAAGAATGACTGGTAAGGCACTTAGAGGCAATAAACTAGCATATGGCGAATATGGAATTATCGCTACCGAACCTTGTTGGATTACTTCAAACCAAATAGAAGCTGCTCGTATAGCAATGACTCGTTATACAAAAAGAGGTGGTAATGTTTGGATAAATATATTCCCTCATAAACCAGTAACAAAAAAGCCTGCAGAAACTCGTATGGGTTCTGGTAAAGGTTCTCCAGAGTTCTGGGTAGCCGTTGTTAAACCAGGCAGAGTTATGTTTGAAATGGGTGGAGTAAAAGAAGAAGTTGCAAGAGAAGCATTAAGACTTGCTACTTATAAATTGCCTTGTGGCACAAAAATCGTCACAAAAGCAGACTTAGAGAAGAATGATGCTAATCTAAAGGCAAAAGAGGAGGCTTAGGGCTATGAAGATAGAAAAATTAAGAAATCAGTCTGATGCAGAACTTAACAAAATGTTAACAGACCTAAAGTCTGAATTATTCAACTTAAGATTTAGCAACGCAACTGGTTCATTACAAAATCCAATGGCATTAGAGTCTTGCAAGAAGGATATTGCCAGAGTTAAGACAATTTTAAGAGAGCGTGAACTTGGCATATCTATGTCAGTTAAACCTCAAACCGCTGAAAAGAAATCGACTAAGACAACCACTAAAAAAGTTGAAACCAAAAAGGATTAAGGGGATAACTTATGGAAACTAAGAAACAAGAAAGAAACAATAGAAAAACTAGAATTGGTGTTGTTACAAGTAATAAAATGGACAAGACAATTGTTGTTGCAGTTAAAGACAAAGTTAAACACCCAATATACAAGAAAACCATTAACAAGACACAAAAGTTTAAGGCACATGACGAAGAAAACACCTGCGATATTGGTGATACCGTGCTAATTGCCGAAACTCGTCACCTATCTAAGGACAAAAACTGGCGTCTTGTTAAAATAGTAGAAAAAGTTAAATAGTAGGGAGAAATAAAAATGGTACAACAGGAAACAAGATTAAAGGTTGCTGATAATACCGGTGCTAAAGAACTTCTTGTAATAAAGGTTCTTGGTGGTTCAGTTGTTAAAAGTGGTAACATTGGCGATTGTATCATTGCAACCGTAAAAAAAGCAATACCAAATGGTGCTGTTAAGAAAGGTGATGTTGTTAAAGCAGTTATTGTAAGAACGGTTAAAGGTATTCAAAGACCTGATGGAAGTTACATTAAGTTTGATGATAATGCAGCAGTTATTATTGGTAATGATGGCTTGCCAAGAGGTACTCGTATTTTTGGACCTATTGCAAGAGAATTAAGAGATAAGGGCTATATGAAAATAATTTCGTTAGCACCTGAAGTAATATAGGAGGCAGATTATGGCACAATTAAACGTAAAAACTGGCGACAAAGTTGTTGTTATTACTGGTAAAGATGCTGGTAA
The DNA here is from genome assembly GCA_905187655.1 of uncultured Eubacteriales bacterium. Classification (GTDB taxonomy): domain Bacteria; phylum Bacillota; class Clostridia; order Christensenellales; family UBA1242; genus UMGS1908. The sequence continues at coordinate 11,720 of CAJJIV010000001.1, forward strand.
GCAAGGTAAGGTTCTTGCAACCAATCCAAGCAAAAACAGAATAGTTGTTGAAGGTGTGAACATAATCAGCCGTCACACAAAACCAAGAACAGCACAAGAAACTGGCGGAATTATTAAAAAGGAAGGTACTATTGATGTATCTAACGTTATGATAGTTTGCCCAACTTGTGGAAAGCCTACAAGAGTTAAACATATGGTAGTTGATGGCAAAAGCGTTCGCGCATGTAAATGCGGAGCTGTGCTAGATACCAAGTTTGAAAAACAGGCTAAAAAGAAAGACAATTCTAAGGATAAAAAAGAGGCCAAAAAGCCTACAACCGAAGAAAAAGAAACTAAAAAGTCGACAAAACTAGACAAGAAAGATGCACCTGCAACCAAGTCTAACACAAAAAATAAAGCAGAAAGTGTTAGAATCAGAAGAAAACAGGAAATGTAATTTTTAAGGAGATAAACAATGGAAAATAAAGAAATGAACAGACTTAAAGCCAAATACCTTAAAGAAGTTGTTCCTGCACTAGAAAAAAAGTTTGGTTACAAAAACATTAACCAAGTTCCAAAAATTGAAAAGATTGTTCTTAACATGGGTCTTGGCGATGTTAAGGATAACAGCAAGTCACTTAACCTTGCAGTTGAAGAACTTGGTCTTATTGCAGGTCAAAAGCCAATTGTAACAAAGGCAAAAAAGTCAGTCGCAAACTTTAAAGTTCGTGAAGGAATGAACATTGGTGCTAAGGTTACTTTAAGAGGCACAAAAATGTATGAATTCTTAGATAGATTTATATCTATTGCATTGCCACGAGTTAGAGACTTTAGAGGCGTAAACCCAAATTCATTTGATGGAAGAGGTAGTTTTTCATATGGCGTTAAGGAACAATTAATATTCCCAGAAATCGTTTATGACAAAATTGAAAAAATCCGTGGGTTTGATGTAGCAATTGTTACAACTGCTAAAACTGATGAAGAAGCAAGAGAATTATTAGCGTTAATGGGTATGCCATTTAAGAAATAACGAAGGAGATAATTATGGCAAAAAAAGCACTTATAAACAAACAACAAGGCAAACAAAAATATAGCACTCGTGAGTATACAAGATGCTCAATCTGTGGACGTCCTCATGCCGTTCTTAAAAAATATGGTATCTGCCGTATTTGTTTCAGAGAACTAGCATACAAGGGTGAAATCCCAGGTGCTAAGAAAGCTAGTTGGTAAAATTTAGGAGGAAATTAAAATGATAGTAACAGATCCTATTGCAGATATGTTAACAAGAATTAGAAATGCACAGACCTCTAGGCACGAAACCGTAACAATTCCTGATTCTAAAATTAAAAGAGCCATCGCTGAAATTCTTTTAGCAGAAGGATACATTTCTAAGGTTGAATATATTGAGGACAAAGTTCAAGGAAATATAAAAATCACACTAAAATACACCGAAGATAACAAAAAAGTTATCAGTGGATTAAAGAGAATTTCTAAACCAGGTTTAAGAATTTATGCAAATGCAGATGAATTGCCAAGAGTTCTTAACGGACTAGGAATTGCAATTGTATCTACTAGCAAAGGTGTACTAACAGACAGGGAAGCAAGAAAACTTGGCCTTGGTGGCGAAATTCTTGCTTACGTATGGTAAGGAGGTAATTAAATATGTCAAGAATAGGAAGATTACCAATTGAATTACCAGAAAAAGTTACTGTTGATATAACTGCTGAAAATGTTGTTTTAGTAACAGGTCCACTTGGAACTCTAAGACAAGAAGTTGATAGCGTTATTAAGGTAGAAAAAGGAACTCATAACGATAAGCCAGCACTAATCTTAATTCGTTCTAGCGACGACAAAGAAATAAAGGCTAAACACGGTTTGTATCGTGCCTTAATTTATAATATGGTTAAGGGAGTTACCGAAGGTTATAGCAAAAACCTTACAATTAACGGTGTAGGTTTTAAGTGTTCGGTAAGTGGAAATAAATTAGTATTAAACATCGGTTTTTCACACCCTGTTAATTTTGAATTTCCAAACGACATTAAAATCACCTGCCCATCTGCAACTGAAATTAAGGTAGAAGGCTGTGACAAAACAAAGGTTGGTCAGGTTGCTGCCGATATTAAGGCACTTAAACCAGTTGAACCATACCACGCTTATGGCATTAGATACACTGATCAATATGTCCTAAGAAAAGAAATTAAAAAGGCTGCTAAGAAGAAATAAGGAGAAAAGGTATGATTAAGAAAATTGATAAAAACTCTGTTCGTAAAGCAAAGCAAAAAAGAATTAGAGCAACATTATCTGGTACTTCGGCTCGTCCAAGACTAAATGTATACCGTTCTTTAACTAATATTTATGCACAAGTTATTGATGATGAAAAGGGTGTAACACTTTGCAGTTCATCTACAATGGAAAAGGGAATTAAGGCAAAGCTTGCCGGAAAGACCAAATCTGAACAAGCATATATGATTGGTGAGGATATTGCAAAAAAGGCTATCAAAAAAGGTATTAAAGAAGTGGTATTTGATCGTGCTGGTTACATCTTCACTGGCAGGGTAGCAAAAGTTGCTGAAGGCGCTAGAAACGCTGGATTGAATTTTTAGGATAGGAGAGAGTAAAAAATGGCAAAAGTAGAAAGAACAAAAAAAGAAGCACCTGAAAAGAAAGATGAATTTGAAAAAGTTACCGCCGATATACGCCGTGTTACAAAGGTTGTTAAGGGTGGTAGAAATATGAGATTCTCTGCTCTTGTTGTCGTTGGCGACAAAAAGGGTAAGGTAGGAATTGGTCTTGGCAGAGGTGCCGAAGTTTCAATTGCTATGGACAAAGCAGGTCTTGAAGCAAAGAAACACATAACTGAAATACCATTAAAAGACACCACTATTCCACACGAAGTTATAGGAAAGTTTGAAAAAACCAAGGTTATTTTAATGCCAGCCAAGAAAGGTAATGGTATCATTGCTGGTGGTAGTGTAAGAACTGTTGTTGAACTTGCAGGAATTAGAGATATTACTACAAAGTTATATGGTTCAAATAACCCAGTTAACTGCGTTAAAGCAACTCTAAACGGATTAATGCAACTAAGAAGCGCTGAAGAGATTGCTAAACTTCGTGGCAAAAGTGTAGATGAAATCTTATAGGAGAGAGAAGTATGGAAACAAAAACTAACAGTACAACAAAAAAGGCAACTAAAAAAGTTGATGCTCCTGTAGAAAAGAAAAGTGCGGTAAAAACAACTGAAACTGTTGCTAAAAAAGAAACTGCAACCGCAGTTAAAAAACCAGCAACCAAAAAGAATGCTGAAAAAATGCTTAAAATTACATTAATTAAAAGCACAAACGGCGCACTAGAAAAGCAAAAAAGAACTGTTGAGGCTTTAGGTCTTAGAAAAATTAGAAGTTGTGTTACAAAGCCAGATAACGCTTGCACACGCGGAATGATTTTTGTTGTAAGACACATGGTTTCAGTAGAAGAAGTTAAGTAGAAAATAGGAGAGTTGAGTTATGAATATACAAAATTTGTCACCAGCCCCAAATTCTACCTTTAACAACAAACGAGTTGGTAGGGGTATGGGCTCTGGTCACGGAAAGACAAGTGGTAAAGGTCATAAAGGACAAAACGCCAGAAGCGGTGGTGGAGTTCGCCCAGGTTTTGAAGGCGGTCAGATGCCACTATTGCGTAGGATTCCAAAACGTGGCTTTACTAACAACTGGGCTAAAGAATACACAATTATTAATGTAGGACAACTTAACAGTTTGGAACCAAACACAATTGTTACCGCAGAAATGCTAAAGACAAAAGGAATGATTTCAAAAGTAGAGAAGTTTGGTCTTAAAGTTATTGGTAATGGAGAATTAACTGTTCCACTAACAGTAAAGGCTAACAAGTTCTCGGAGTCGGCAGTTCAAAAAATCCAAAAAGCCGGCGGTAGTGTTGAGGTGATTTAATGTTCAAAACGTTAGCAGGTGCATTTAAAAACAAAGAAATAAGAAAAAAATTAATAATAACTGTTTTGTTATTATTGGTTTACAGGCTTGGCTGTTATTTGCCAATTCCTGGAATTAATGCTGAAGCATATGGGTTATCTATTAGCGAAGATACCGTTGGTGTACTTAGCTTATTAAACTCGGTAACTGGTTCAGCACTAGAAAATGGCTCGTTTCTTGCACTTGGCATAACGCCTTATATTAACGCATCAATTATAGTGCAACTTTTAGCAGTTGGTATTCCTGCCCTAGAAAGGCTTTCTAAGGAAGGCGATGAAGGCAGAAAGAAAATGAATATGATTACAAAAATTATTGCAATCGTACTTGCAATTGCCCAAGGTGTTGGAACGGTAATTGGATTTGGAAAATCTAGTTTGGTTAACATTTTTGGTGCAGGATGCCCAATTTGGGTAACTGGAGCATTTGTAGTAATTCTAATGGTTGCAGGAACTTGCTTTACAATGTGGCTAGGTGATCGTATTACCGAGCAAAATGTTGGAAATGGTATTTCATTAATTATCTTTGTTGGTATAATGAGTACTGCAGGACTATCAATATTAAATGCCTTTAAGAATATTTTCAGCGGAAATTTAAACGCTCTTTGGGAACTATTAGGATTCTTGGCATTAACAGTTTTAATTTTTGCACTAATTGTTTTTGTAGATTTGGCAGAACGCAAAATTCCAGTTCAGTATGCAAAGCAAATTAAGGGACGCAAAATGTTTGGTGGACAGTCAAGTTACATTCCAATGAAAATAAACGCCAGTGGTGTTATGCCAATAATTTTTGCATCAGCAATAATAACTTTCCCAAGTTTAATTATGCAACTATTTGGTGTTACACCAGAAAGTGGGTGGTTTGCGAAATTCTATTACAATTACCTTGGAACAGGTAGCGTAGTATATAGCATTTTAGTTGGCTTGTTAATATTGTTCTTCGCATATTTTTATGCACAAATTCAATTTAACCCAGCCGATGTAAGCCAAAACATTCAACAACACGGTGGATTTATTCCGGGCATAAGACCAGGGAAGGCAACTACCGATTACTTAAAGCGAGTAAGCAACAGAATTACATTGTTTGGTGCAATATTCCTTGCATTTATTGCAATTGTACCATCTGTAATATTTAGACTTGTTGCAGGTGATCAACTAGAATTATTAAACGCATTTACTGCAACTGGTATGCTAATTGTAGTAAGCGTAGCCATAGAATTTGGAACACAACTAGAAGCACAACTTATGATGAAGCGACACAAAAATATCTTATAGGAGTACAATATGAACATCTTAATGATTGGGGCATCTGGATCGGGGAAAGGAACACAAGCAAAAATTTTGGTAGAAAAATATGGCTTTTGCCATTTATCAATGGGTGATGTGTTAAAAGAACAAGTTAAGCTTGGGACAAAAGAAGGCAAAATTATAGATGAGTACCAACGCAATGGAAATTTGGTGCCACTAGAAATTACAGTAAAAGCACTAGAAAACAAAATTGAAGCAACAAAAAATACAAACGGTTATTTGTTAGATGGTTTTCCACGCAACATGGAACAAGTAAAGTTGCTAAAACTTAAAGTAGACCTAGTATTAAACTTCGTAAATGACCTGGAAAGGCTAAGAGATCGATTGGTTAATCGCAGAGTCTGCAAAGATTGCAATGGAAATTGTCATGTTAGCCAGTTGAAAAACGGCAAATGTCCAGTATGTGGCGGAGAAGTTTATCAAAGAACTGATGACAATGATGCTTCAATTACCAAAAGGCTAGACTTTTATCGTAAGGAAGTTATGCCAGTAGCCGAGTACTACCATAAGTCAGGCATTAAGACTGTTGATATAGATGCAGATAAGACTATTAATGAAGTTGCAGAGCAGATAGAAAATGCTATAAAAGAAGTGTAAAAAATGATTAAAAGCAAAACTGAAAAAGAAATAGGGTGTATGCGAGAGTCGGCAAAGATTTTAGCAAAGACTCTTGAATTACTAGAAAAGGAAATCCGACCAGGAATTTCGACAAAGTACCTTGACAAAATTGCAAATGAATATATAATACAATGCGGAGCAAAACCAGCCTTTTTAGGTCAATATGGTTACCCTGCAACCATTTGCACCTCAGTTGATGATATTGTTGTACACGGCATTCCACGTGATACAACAATATTAAAAGAAGGTCAAATTATTGGCATAGACTGTGGCGTTAAATACAAGGGGTTCTGTTCAGACGCGGCGAGAACCTTTGCGGTAGGGAAAATCAGTGCAGAGAAGCAAAAACTTATTGATGTAACAAGACAGAGTTTTTTTGAAGGCATAAAAGACCTAAAAGCAGGTGCAAGGCTTGGTGACATAGGTGCTAGGGTTCAAAACTATGCCGAAAAGCATGGATTTTCGGTGGTTAGAGACTTAGTTGGTCATGGAATTGGCAGGAATATGCACGAAGATCCATCTGTTCCAAACTATGGAACAATGGGGCTAGGAGCAAAAATTCCTAACAACTGCACGCTTGCCATAGAACCAATGGTTAATGCTGGCGATTATGAGGTAGTGTTTAATGGTATGTGGGATGTAAGGACCAAAGATGGAAAGCCAAGCGCTCATTACGAAAACACTGTCTTAATAACCGATAGCGGAGTTGAAATTCTTACAATTTTATAAATTTTAGGAGGATAACAGATGTCTAAAGACGATGTTATTGAAACCGAGGGAGTTGTTGTAGAAGCGCTTCCGGGGGCAACTTTTAAAGTTAAACTATCCAACGGACACATAATTACTGCTTACCTTAGCGGAAAACTTTGGAAAAACCTAATTAGAGTTTACGAAGGTGACACAGTTAAACTTGAAATGAGCCCTTACGATTTAACAAAAGGCAGAATTATTTGGCGACAAAAATAAACTTAAGGAGATTACAAAAATGAAAGTTAGACCAAGTGTAAAACCAATTTGTGATAAATGTAAAGTTATAAAAAGAAATGGAAAACTAAGAGTTATTTGCTCAAAGTATCCAAAGCACAAACAAGTTCAAGGCTAACATACTAATTAAAAACTAAACTAATTTTTAAAATACATATGGAGGTGGCAAATGGCACGTATTTCAGGTGTTGATTTACCTAATGAAAAGAGAGTTGAAATAGGTTTAACCTATATTTACGGTGTTGGTAGAGTAACTGCTAACAAAATTTTGTCAGCAACAAACATAAACCCAGACACCAGAGTTAAAGATTTGTCTGAATCTGAAGTTAACAAAATCAGAGATTACATAGAAAAGAACCTTGTTGTAGAAGGCGATAAGAAACGTGATGTTGCAATGGACATTAAAAGCCTTATGGAAATCGGTTGTTACCGAGGTGTAAGACACAGAAAAGGTCTTCCATGCCGTGGACAAAAGACAAGCAGTAATGCAAGAACTGCAAAAGGTCCTCGTAACAGTGGAATTAAGAAGAAAGGAAAATAAGGAGATAATAAACAATGGCAGTTCAAAAAAGAACAACTAAGAAGAAAAGAACAACTAATATTGATAAAGGTGTAGTTCATGTTCATGCATCTTTTAACAACACATTAGTTACAATTACCGATGTTGCTGGTAATGTTATTGCTTGGAGTTCAGCAGGAAGCCTTGGTTACAAGGGAAACAAAAAGAGCACTCCATTTGCAGCAAGTCAAGCCGCTGAAACAGCAGCAAAAGCAGCAAAAGAGTATGGCTTAAAGAGTGTTGAAGTTTTAGTTAAGGGACCTGGTAACGGCAGAGAAGCAGCAATCAGAGCACTTGCTAATGCAGACATTGAAGTAACAATGATCCGTGATGTGTCTCCAATCCCACACAATGGTTGCAGACCACCAAAGAGAAGAAGAATATAGGAGGAGTAGCAAATGGCAAAGTATACATCAGCAGATTGCAGACTATGTCGTAGAGAAGGCACAAAACTTTTCTTAAAAGGAGACCGTTGCCTATCTAAGAAATGTGCAATAGAAAAGCGTCCAGTAGTTCCTGGACAACACGGCAATGCTCGCAAAAAATTTACCGAATATGGTAAACAATTAAGAGAAAAACAAAAAGTTAAAAGAGCATATGGTATCCTTGAAAAGCAAATGCGTGGATATTATGAAGAAGCAGAAAGACAAAGCGGAATTACCGGTGAAACAATTCTATCTTTATTAGAAAGAAGATTAGACAATGTTGTATACCGTATGGGTATTGGCGTAAGTCGTTCAGCAGCAAGACAAATTGTTAACCATGGTCATATTTGTGTTAATGGCAAAAGAGTTAACATTCCTGCTTATCAAGTAAATGTTGGTGATGTTATTTCTGTTAAAGATAACAAAAAGAATCTAGAAATGTTTAAATCGCTTAAAGAACTTAAAGTTATTATGCCAAAGTGGTTAGAATTTGATGCTAACAAACTAGAAGGCAAAGTATTAGATTTACCAAAGCGAGATGATATTGACCTTGCAATAGAAGAACACTTAATTGTCGAATTATATTCTAAATAATAAAGGAGTAAATTATTATGATGGAAATCGAAAGACCTAAAGTTATCTGTGAGGAAGACAACAATGGTGCATATGCTAAATTTACCGTTGCTCCACTTGAAAAGGGGTTTGGTGTAACTCTTGGCAACGCACTAAGAAGAACATTGTTATCAGCGTTACCAGGTGCTGGCGTAACTGCAATTAAAATTGCTGGCGTTCAACATGAGTTTTCTACAATTAAGGGCATTAAAGAAGATGTTACCGAAATTGTACTAAACATGAAGGGTTTAGCTGTTAAAACAAGTGTGTTAGACAATGATTTCAGAAAAGTATTACACCTTTCTCACAAGGGTGCTGGTGTAGTTACTGCAAGTATGATTGCACACGATGACCAAGTAGAAGTTCTTAACCCAGACTTATACATCTGCACAATGGAAAAAGATGCCAACCTAGATATGGACATAACAATTGGCAGAGGCAGAGGATATGTTCTTGCTGATAAAAACAAGGTAGATACCGATCCAGTTGGCACAATTGCCATGGACACAAACTTTACCCCACTTAAAAAAGTTAACTTTGAAGTTCAAAGCACTCGTGTTGGGCAGAGTATAGACTATGACAAACTTGTTCTAGAAGTAGAAACAAATGGAACTATGAGTGCAAAGGAAATAGTTAGTTTGTCCGCTAAACTAGTAAATGACCACTTAAGTTTATTTATTGAACTTGTAGAAAGTATGGCTAGTCAATCATTGTTAGTTTCTAGCAAAGAAGATAAAGTTATAAAATTGCTTGAAATGAGCATTGAAGACATGGATTTAAGTGTCCGTTCTTACAACTGCTTAAAGAGAGCAAATATTAATACCGTAGAAGACTTAACTAAAAAGACTGAAGATGATATGTTAAAAGTTAAAAATCTTGGCAGAAAATCTTTGGATGAAGTAATTAACAAATTAAATGGCTATGGTTTAAGTCTTAAGAACCAAGAAGAATAATTAAGGAGAAAAATATGGAAACACAAAAATTAGGTTTGCCAACTGACCAAAGAAAGGCATTGCTAAGAGGATTAGAAACCGAATTGTTATGGCACGGCAGAATTGAAACCACTTTTGCAAACGCAAAAGCTGTTGCAAGACTTGCAGATAAAGACATTACAATTGCCATTAATGCAATGAATGATGTTCAGTCTGAAGAAAGAGTTTCTACAAATAGCAAAGGCAAAGAAGTTAAAACAACCGTTGTTAAAGATGGTGCAAAAAAACTTGCTGCTCGCCGTAAACTAATGGCTCATTTATATGACAAACAGGAAGAAAAGGGCAAAAATGAAAAGAAGTCTGCCTACAAGGCAAGAACCGAACAAATTCAACACCCATTAATTGAAAGAATATTTGATGACCTTGCTCCAAAATATGCAAAAAGAGCAGAAGAAGTTGGCTCTAAGGGTGGTTATACCCGCGTTTTAAAGACCACTTTGCGTAGAGGCGACAATTGTCAAATGGCAATCGTTGAATTAGTTTAATTTTTAAACTAGTCACAAATTAGTTTTATAATTGGTTATTTTATATGGAATTAAGCACTCTTATGCTTAATTCCTTTTTTATTTTACAAAAGTATGCTAAACTAAAAAAAACAAAAGAAAGGAGGAAGTTTGCATATGAAAATCCTAAACGGAAAGGATTTGGCTACCACAATTAAAGAAGAGATTAAAACAGAAATACAAAATGACTATATACTTAAGGGCAAAAGTGCACCAACATTGGCGGTGGTTTTAGTTGGAGATAATCCTGCAAGCGAAATTTATGTGAGAAATAAGGTAAAAGCCTGTGAATATGTGGGACTTGGTAGTTTAGTCGAACGACTGCCCCAAACTGCCACAGAGGCTGAAATTTTGGCTAAAATTGATATGTTAAACAAAAACAATGACATTTCTGGCATTCTAGTGCAACTTCCTTTGCCCAATAATTTAAACGAAACCAAGGTAATAGAGGCAATTGACCCTAATAAAGATGTAGATGCCTTAAGTTATATAAACAAGGGGAAATTGGTGTCAGGCACAAATATTATTGCACCCTGCACCGCAAGTGGAATAATAGATATACTAAAAATGAACGGCATAGAAATAAGTGGAAAAAGAGCAGTTGTTGTAGGAAGAAGTCAATTGGTTGGAAGACCGGTTGAAATATTATTAACCCAGAACAATGCAACTACCACCATTTGCCATAGCCGAACACAAAATTTAAAAGAAATAACAGCTTCGGCCGACATATTGGTTGTTGCTATAGGCAAACCAAACTTTATAACCGCTGAATATGTTAAAGAAGGTGCGGTGGTAATAGATGTTGGAATAAACAGGGTAAATGGCAAGGTGGTAGGAGATTGTGATTATAATAATTTACTAGAAAAAGTTGGAGCAATTACTCCTGTGCCTGGAGGTGTTGGACCTATGACAATCACAGAATTATTAAAAAACACGCTTAAACTTGCAAAGTGTCAAGAGAAATAAAAATTTTTATACATATTTACCGAAAAATAAAATGGGTCTAGACAAAAAACAGAAATTGTGCTAATATATTTATCGTAAACAAATAAAATCATTTTACAATCTCATCGGATTTTGGTACAATAATTATTGATTAAAATTTGAGGTTTGTTTTATATGAAGACATATGTTTACCCAGCCGTTATTTATGAAAACAAAGATGGCACTTATTATGCATCTATTATAGACCTTAACTTGTTGGCCGTTGGCGATACCGAACAAGATGCATTTATTCAAGCAAGAAATAGTTTAAAATCTTATTTTGAATTGTCGGCAAGATTTGACACCGAGGTGCCAGAACCATCAGATTTTAAACTAATTAAATCCAAATATCCAAAGCAAACTGTGGTTATGCTAGATGTATTGGTAAACGAAAGTGACCAAATACCAACCAAAGAAGACCAAAAGTACAAAGATTTTATGAAATTGTTCTTTGATGAAGGTGAATAAGGAGGCATAAAGTTATGGATAAAGATTATCAAACTGACTTAGTTGTTCTTGCGCTTGCAGTTGGTTTTCAAACGGTGGCAAAGGACAAGAATATATATTTGACGACAATTTACAAAAAACAAACAAAAATGTACCCTTTTAACGAAAAGCAAGATGATATGCTATGTGGAAAGAGCGCCGAGATTTTGGCAATTATAGATGAAAGACTTGGTGTTAAAACCGACAGTAAAGACCTTAACAAAAGATACAAAGTTTTTTACGAAGCTCTTGCCGATGAAAATCATCCATTTTGGAAAATTGCAAAAGCAAATATGTAGGAGGTTTTATGAAAACAGTGAACAGAGCATATGGGGATTATGTTAAGCAACTACTTGAAAAAGCGGGAGAAATTTTTAAAAACCTTACAACTGGTAAAACAGGAGAAGAAATCTTAAACAAAATAAGCACTGTTATAAAAAACGCTGAAAAGTGTTTAAAAGGTGAAATGCTTCTAGGTGGCACAATGCTTAATAAATTTATAGAGCCAACACTATCTTAAAGGAGAAATTTGGTGTCTACAAACTATCTAAAAGAAATAGCAACCACAATTGGTTGGCGTTTTGTTAACGATGGAGATAGATATGGTGTTTACGAATACATAAAGCAAGAAAACAAGTATGAATCTATCTGCCACATACTAAGAATTTATAATGACCCTAGTCAAGAAGAACTATATGAAATGTTTGAAACTCTTAAACGGGTTTTGCCACGAAAACTTAAAAAGGCACTTGAAAAAATTACTAAGGGTGTAAAATTAGAAGAATTAGAAACGGTTGCTGACGTAATTAAATTTACGGTGGAAGAGTACAAATTTAAAACTGATTATGCCAAACTAAACGAGTATGGCAAGCTTTTAGGTGTTGACATACAAAAACTTGGATATAGTTTTAAGTATAAATTAACAAAAAAAGAGCGTGCAGAAATTTTGGCAAAAATTGAAATTGCCTTACCCATAGAAATTGCACCAATTTTGGGTAATATTAAAAAGGTGGATTACAAACTGGCATATATTAAAAAAAATAAGGCAAGTTTATTAGATAAAGAAGCATAATATATAAGAGCAGATAAGTTAATGAGTATTGACTTTTCTGCTCTTTTGTTATATTATAATAATATAAATACACGAAAAGGAAGGCTTTAATGACATTATTAACAGGATATTATGCTGACAAACAAAATTATGGCGAAATTGACCTTAATGCGTGTGCTGATAATTCCAAACGGGCTTATATTAAATACCTAAAAGATTTGTGCAAACAGAGCATAAGCCTTGCCAAAGAATCTTTAACACATGGACATAAAAAAGAGGCTAAAAACAATTTAAATAAATTTTATAATTACCATAAAAAACTTAATAAAATCAATCCGCTTAGTCCACTAGAATTTATAAATTATCTTAAAGACCAAGAAATTGACATTGCTGTTCATAAACTGGGAGACATTGTAACAGAAATTAATTCTACAACTGGTGATAAAAGTTTTAAAACAAATAATAAATTGCAATACCAAAAAGATTATTTAATAAGGTACATAACCGATTTGGCAAACCTTAAAGATAATAAAAGCATTGCAATTTTTTTGGCTCAAAGAGTTACCAGAACTTCCGGGGCTTCAGCAGAAAAGAGCAGTGTAGAAATACATTTAGATGTAGACTTAAAAAATGCATATGATAACTATTTAGAAAATCAAATGGACGATAAATTTAGTGATTAACAAACAAAAATAAAATATTAATAAAAGAAAGGGGGGAAAAAGATGGCTTATTTATCAGAATTCGCATCAAAAATTAAGGAGCAATTTGGTTGCGATGGTTTAGCCCAAGAAACTATTGATAGTGCAAAAGAAGTTGGCAAGCGAGTGTACTACGAAAAATTGCGTTACAAAAGTGTGGAATGTTTACAAATGGCAAAATGTCAAATGTCAAAAGGGGACAAAAAAAGTGCAAAAGCGTGGTTAGATGCACATAAGAAATTTCGCAAATTAGCAAAAGAAGTAAAGAATATGTCAACCAGCGCATTTTTTGCTAAGCTTGCACAACAAGAGAAAAGGGAAACAATGTATGTTCTGCAAGATATAATTGCAAAGTATGAAAAATTGGCAGGCAAAGAAAATCCTACCAAAGAACAAAAGCAACTGATGCAATATTATTCTGAAACAACCAAAGGATTGTATCAAATTTTGTCTGAATTGTATCAAAGTCCACAAATTGCCGAGTATTACCGAGCAAGCAAACTTGCTTATGATATGGGTGGTTGTAAAATTGATTTTAATAAAGAATTGCATGATGAATTAACTGGCAAAGCAAGAAAAATTGAGCCAGTAGTTTTAACAGAAGACACTAAAACAACTTTACAAAGATTAGATAGTTTGTTTAATAAAGGTTATGACCTAAACGATAGCAAAAGCATATATCATCAATATTGTGCAAAATATGCTGTGGCACTTGGCTTGCAATTTGGCGTAATAAAGGGTCAAATACAACAAGGAGAAATTGAATAATGGGTTCATTGATATTAGATTTTGGAACCAAGGTAACAAATTCAGATTGGGAATCTAGCAAAAATTACGAACAGGCATTAAGAGCGGGTAGAACGACATATCTTGAATTTGCAATATCGATAGCAAAAACACCAAAAGCCCAAAAAGAAGTTGCGAAGTTAAGTGAATTGTCGCTAAAAGAGTTTTACATTTTATTGCGTGAAAGAGAGATTAAACTTGCTACATCTGGTGGGTTTGGAAAGCAGAATGAACAAGCGGAGAAATATGCAACAGAAATAAGAAATTGGCCAATGTTAACTAATTATTTTTTAGCTAGTAGATTGGTTGAATCCAACGGAAGGTCAAGTCAAATTGGTTATTGTCAAATGGAGATAGACAAATATTTAGGACGTGCTAAAAGACAGTATATAACTCCAACCCCATATTGTCAGCGAGATAACCAAAATATAGGAAACGAAAATGAATAAGGAGATTGTTCGTGGCATTATTTAATGATGTAAAAGAAGATATAAGAAAGCTTTCTTCAGCCGAAATTAACGATATTTTTGAAGATGCAAAATATATTTACCGATTAAAACTAGAAAAAGAAAGATATATATTAAATTCAATGTACGAGAACCAAAACAAAGATAAAAACCACGAGGTGTTTGTAAGGAGTTGCGGAGCAAGACTTAATTCACTATCAAAGTCCATTGATTTAATTGAAGAAACCAAGGCTGAAGATTTCGCAGATATAATGGTCATTCAGTTTAAAGATGCGTTAACAGAATTGATGTCAGATTACCTTAAAGCATATATACCAAACCTTAAAAGAGCACAAACCATTGGAGAAGGCCATAAGGCATATACCTGGCAAAAAAAAGCGCTTAGGACCAAAGAGTTTTATGGATTAGCAATAGGAATTGTTAACGAAATACAATTAGAAATGATTTCTGAGGACTTAAAAGATATTGTAAAACCCTATTTATGTCAACAAGTTGTTTTACAAAAAGGTGAAGTGGTAAATAATTGGAAGAGTCTATTAGATAAAGTAATAAAAGGTAAGGCACTAATTCAGTTAACGCAAGAAGACCAAACTGAACAATAAATTAAAATATTAAAAACCGCTAAAGTGTTTCTTTAGCGGTTTAATTTTATTTTTTAGTTCTTTTTAGGTTCAATTTTTGTTTTGCCACCCATATATGGTCGTAGTACTGTTGGAATATTTACACTGCCATCTTCATTTAAGTGATTTTCAATAAGTGCTATTAGCATTCTTGGTGGGGCAACAACGGTGTTATTTAGTGTGTGTGCAAAGTGGTTGCCGGTTGCATCTTTAAACTTAATTCCAAGTCTTCTTGCTTGGGCATCGGTAAGATTACTGCAAGAACCAACTTCAAAATATTTTTGCTGTCTAGGGCTCCAAGCCTCTACATCTAGACTTTTATATTTAAGGTCGGCAAGGTCGCCTGAACAACAAATAAGTGTTCTAACAGGAATTTCCATAGAAACAAACAAATCCACAGTGTTTTGCCAAAGTTTTTTATACCAAGTTTCACTTTCTTCTGGCTTGCAAATTACTATCATTTCTTGCTTTTCAAATTGATGAATGCGGTAAATTCCTCGTTCTTCAATGCCGTGAGCACCTTTTTCTTTTCTAAAACAAGGCGAATAGCTAGTAAGAGTAAGTGGCAATTTCTTTTCATCAATAATTGTATTCATAAATCTGCCAATCATAGAATGTTCACTGGTGCCAATTAAATAAAGGTCTTCGCCTTCAATTTTGTACATCATATTGTCCATTTCATCAAAACTCATTACACCGGTAACTACATCGCTTCTAATCATATATGGTGGAATTACATAGGTAAAACCACGGTCAATCATAAAATCTCGAGCATAACTAAGTACGGCACTATGCAATCTGGCAATGTCCCCTGTTAAGTAATAAAAACCTTGCCCGCTTGTTCGCCTTGCACTATCTACATCTATGCCATCAAGATTTTCCAAAATGTCTAGATGGTAGGGAATATCAAAAGGTTTAAGTTTTGGTTCCAAAAATCTTTGACCCTCCACATTTTTGCTGTCATCTTCGCCAAGTGGCACATCATCAGCAATAATATTAGGAATGGTCATCATAATTTTTTTAAGTTCGCCGTTAAGCAAATTTTGATTTTCTTCTTCGGCAGAAATTTTTGAGTTTATTTCATTAACTTTTGCCTTGTTTTTGTCGGCTTCGGCGATATTCTTTTCTTTCATAAATTTGCCAATTAGTGAAGAAAGAGTGTTTCGTTCTGCTCTAAGGGTTTCTGCCTTAGTTTTGCTTTCTCTTATTTGTTTGTCTAGTTCAACAGCCTTGTCAACCAAATTAAGCTTATGGTTTTGAAACTTTTTTTTAATATTTTCTTTAACAAGGTCTGGATTGGTTCTTAGCAAATTAATATCTATCATAGTAAAATGTCCTTTAATTTTTTGTATTATTATAAACCCAACAACACAAGTTTGTCAATTTTAATTTGTATTATTCTTTTTGTCTGGCTTTTTGCCAAGGAAGGAATAGTAGGTGCATTCAATGTTTGCATTAAACAATTTTCGCTTTTTGTCAGCATGGCGATTTAATGCTTTTTCAACCGATTTATAGTTGGTAAGAAGATAGGCGCTCCAATTGTTTAAACCGTTAAGCATTTTGTTAAAATCTTTGTACATACCAGGTGCATCACACGAGTTGCCAATGCGGTAGCCATATGGCGGATTTGATATAATTACTCCAAAGTCATCTGTGGATTTAAAGTCTTTCATATCTCCAACTTCAAATTTAATTACATTATCCACCTTTGCATTCTTTGCGTGAAATTTGGCTATTTTTATGGCTTCTGGATTAATATCCTTGGCAATAATATTAGGCTTAAAATCGTGTAAAATGTTGCGTTTTGCTTCCGCTCTGACAGAGTCTATTGCACGCTGAGGGAAGTTCTTAAAGTGTTCAAAGTCAAAGTTTCGGTATAGTCCTGGCGCAATTTGTTTTGCAATTAGTGCGCACTCAATAGCAATGGTTCCACTGCCACAAAATAAATCGGCAAATGGTTTTTCTTTGTTGTAAACAGAAAGTAAAATCATTGCGCTAGCAATTGTTTCTTTTATGGGTGCGGTGTAACTAAGAGTGCGGTAGCCACGCTTATGAAGCCCATCTCCTGATGAGTCTAGGTACACTTTTACAAGGTCATTTTCTATGTTAAAAACAACAACAGCTCGATAACCACTTTCAGTTATATCAGTTTTGTAATAATTTTTTAAGCGATCAATTATTGCTTTTTTACACACTCCGCCAGTTGCCTTAATTGCCATAAGTTTACTGTTTTTGCAATTTCCGTCTAGTAAAATGTGGTGGGTTGGGGTAAGGTAATCTTCAAACGGAATTTTTTTAACTTCGTTATAAAAGGTGTCAAAGTCAGTTGCAACAAACTCGGCAAGTTTAATTAAAACTCGCTCAGCTGTTCTTAGGTTAACATTAAGTTTTGCAAGACAGGTATAATCGCCTTCTAATTCAATTTTGCCTTCAATTGCCCTGGTGTCGGCGTAGCCAAGTTTTAACAATTCTCTTTTGGTAACCGCTTCTATTCCAAAAGCGGTTGTTACTGCAATTTTCATATTATTTGTTCCTTTAATGTTAATAAGTATAAACAAAATAACTAAAATTTCAATTGTTATTTAATATATTTTTAAATTGTTGACACAAGATGATACAATAAAAAGAGATAAGGAGAACTACAAATGAATATTTATACATCTTCAAGATACTATAACACAAAAAAAGTTATTATATCCAATTACGGAACTCCAAAAGAACTTGCCGATTTTGAAATGGACTTTGCATCGCTTAATTACTGTTTAAATTCAGTTGAAAAGAGTTTGGCAGATCGCAAAATAGGTGAAGTTTTTAACCTGGACCCAAATGTAATTAATTTATCAAAGTCACAGCCCAATATGGTAAAGATTCTTAGTGAAATAGAAAGTTGTGGCGATCGCTATAATCCCAAAGAGCAGAAAATAGTTTCCGCTGTGCTTAAAAAAGTGTACTTTGATAAATACATAAAAACAAAAGAAGAACAAGAGCAAAAATAAAATACGATTTTTAGGTCAATTTGTTTTGTGTATAAGTTAAGCTGTTGTGTTAATTTAACCCCCTTGACTTAATAGGGGCAATAAGTTATAATAATATTACTAAAATCAATGGTGAAAATATGGCAAAAACAAACGACAACAATACAAAGCAATTGGCACAAATAATGCCAAGTAATACCGAGGCTGAACTTGGTGTTTTGGGTAGTGCCCTTATAAGTGAAGATGCTTGCGTTGGCATAATGGGTAAACTTAAACCAACTGATTTTTACTCGGAAGTTAACCAAAAAGTTTTTGAAGCTATGTGTAATCTATACAAAAGAAATGTTGTAGTAGATTACATTACTTTAACTGATGAACTGGAACATATGAATATGTTAAACGGCGTTGGTGGTGCTGAATTTATTATGAGCTTAACTAACGTTGTGCCAAGTTCTGCAAGATGGACACAATATGTAGATATAGTTAAAAGATGTGCTACAAATCGCCGACTAATTGGTATATGTGACCGTGTTACACGAAAGGCATATAACGGAGATGAAGATAGTCTTAATGAAGCCGAAAAGGGAGTATTTGAGCTTGCTGAAAGTGGGCAGGTTTCCGACCTTGAACATATTAACCCATATCTAGATGTTGTAATGAGCAAGTTTGAAACCATTAATAAAAACGGTGGGCAACTTCAAGGTGTACCATCTGGATTTTATGCAATTGATGAAATTACGCGTGGTTGGCAAAATAGTGACCTTATTGTTATTGCTGCAAGACCAGCTGTTGGTAAAACTGCATTAAGTATGAATTTTATTGTAAATGCCGCCTTAAAAAAATATAAATGTGCAGTATTTTCGTTAGAAATGAGCAAATCGCAATTAACTCAGCGTATGATATGTTCGGTTGCTGGGGTAGATATGAGTAAGGCATTATGCGGAAAACTTTCTAGCGCGGATTGGACAAAATTATTTAATGCACTAAACACATTAAAAGAATGTGAAATATATATTGATGACAGCACGCTTAATACACCGGCAGAGATACTTAGCAAATGTCGAAAGTTAAAGAGAGAAAAGGGTTTGGACCTTATTATGATAGACTATTTGCAGTTAATGTACAGTGACAAAAAGTCGGATAACAGACAAAGTGAAGTTGCAGATATTTCAAGAAGAATGAAGATATTGGCAAAAGAGCTTAATGTGCCAGTGCTGTTACTTAGTCAGTTAAACCGTTCGGTTGAAACCAGAAAGGGTAAACCAGTTTTAAGTGACCTAAGAGAAACTGGTGCAATTGAACAAGATGCAGATATTGTTATGTTTATTCATAAGCCAGAAGAGATGAAGGGTGTTGAGCACGAAGATGCTCCAAGTGACTACACCGCAGAAATAATATTTGCAAAGCATCGTAGCGGTAAAGTTGGTAGCGTATACATTGGGTGGAAAGGTTCAAGAGTATCTTTTGTTAACCTGCCTAAAGATGGTGATATGCAAAGCTTAATGGAAGGTGCACCTCCTGAGCCAAAACGAATTAAAGGGCCAGAAAAAATTGAAAGTGGCGATTTTAACGACATATTTGTAGATGAGGCAAATTTGCCTCCGTTTGATGTAGAGTATAGCGGAGATGGTTCGCCTTTGCCTGAAGATGAACCAGATTTTCCTTCTGAAGAAGAGGCACCACCTGTGCAAAAATTAGATGACCCCAATGGGGATATATTTGAATAAAGGAAGTTAAAAATCTATGAAAGTTACAAGTAAAGAGTTGCGAGATACTTGGATTAAATTTTATGAAAGTAAAGGACACAAAAATATTGGTGCGGTATCGCTAATTGGTGATGGAACAACAGGTGTTATGTTCAACGTTGCAGGAATGCAACCTTTAATGCCTTATCTACTTGGCAAAAAGCATCCAGATGGTACCAGACTTTGCAACGTTCAGGGCTGTATAAGAACGGTTGATATTGATGAAGTGGGCGATGATTGCCACCTTACATTTTTTGAGATGATGGGGAATTGGAGTCTTGGCGACTATTTTAAAAAAGAGAAGACTGCATGGACGGTGGAATTACTTACTGAAAAGTTTAAACTAGACATAAACAAATTGTGTTCAAGTGTTTTTGCCGGCAATGAAAGTGCTCCACGAGATGAAGAAACAGTCAATTTACTAAAAGACCTAGGAATTAAAGAAGAGAATATTTTTTATCTTGGGAAAAAAGAAAATGGTGAAGAAAACAACTGGTGGGAACTAGATGGCACAGTTGGCACACCTTGTGGTCCGGATAACGAGTGGTTTTATCCGTTGACAGATAAAAAGTGTTGTGATAATTGCGACATAAATTGCAAGTGTGGTCGATTTGTAGAAGTCGGTAACGATGTATATATGCAATACAAAAAAACAGCAAATGGTTATGAGCCTCTTGAAAACAAAAATGTTGACACAGGTTTTGGCTTTGAGCGTTGCTTAATGTTTTTAAATGGCTTAACTGATGTGTATAAAACAGACCTATTTGCAGATGTAATTAAAATAATTGAAACTGAATGTGGTGCAAAGTATGGCGAAGATGAGGGCAAAACCAGAATGATGCGTATTATTGCCGACCATACTAGAACAAGTGTTATGCTAATTGGTGATGTTAATGGAATAGTTCCAAGCAATGTTGGGGCTGGTTACATTTTAAGAAGAGTTATGCGAAGAGCAATAAGATATACAAGGCAACTTGGAGCAACACCTGACCTATTGAACAAAATAGCCAAGCATTTTATAGAAGATATTTACTCCGAAGCTTATCCACTATTAAAAGAGAAAGAAGACTACATTTTGGCTGAAATCACCAAAGAAGTTGAAAAATTTGATAAAATGCTGATTCAAGGCAGCAAAGAGTTTGAAAAAGTAATAGTTGGCATAGAACGAAAAAGAGAGTTTTTGCAAAAGACCGACCCTAATGCGGTAGTAGAAAATGTTATTAATGGCAAAACAGCTTTTAGATTATATGATACTTTTGGATTTCCTTTAGAATTAACAACCGAAATGGCAACCGAGCGAGGCTTTAAAGTTGATGTAGATGGGTTTAAAGAAGCCTTTAAAGAGCATCAAGAAAAGAGCCGAACGGTAGACAAAGGAACATTTAAAGGTGGCTTAGATGATACTGGTGAACAGACCACTAAATTGCATACGGCGTGTCACTTGTTACTTTCTGGTCTTAGACACAAATTTGGCACCGAAGTGGAACAAAAGGGAAGCAATATAACAAGTGAAAGATTAAGGTTTGATTTTAACTTTAATCGCCCGCTAACTTCGGAAGAAATAAAAGAACTAGAAGATTATGTAAATAATGCAATTAAAAGCGGAATAAAGGTAGAGAGAGTAGAACTTCCTTTTGCTGAGGCATTAAAACAAGGTGCCTATGGTGTTCATAAGGCCGAGCCAACCGACATTGTTTCGATATATAAAATTGGGGACTTAGATTTTCAAATATGCGGTGGCCCTCATGTTAAAAACACAAGCGAAATAGGTAAATTTAAAATTACCAAAGAGCAGAGTAGCAGTAGTGGCATAAGAAGAATTAGGGCTGAAATAGAATAGATAATAAAGGTAATAGAATAAAGGGCAAATGAAAAAAATAATTAACAAAGTGATACTTATAGCATCTTGCATATTATTTATTTTTTTAGCACTGGGAGCAACAATGGTGTTCATTCCGGGTGTTAACATTTTGGGTGTAAAATATGTTAGATCTACAAGTGGTAGTGTTTATGACATAAAACAAAAATATGCACCAGAAGGTAGTTTTAGTTCGGTGGATATTGTTGCCGATAATATTCCTATTAAATTAAACTTTGTACAAAGTTATAATTATACAGTAGAACTAAATGAAAGGTTTAATGGGTTTTCAAAATATACCGAAACTCCAAAGTTAACTATGGAAGTAGTTGATGGTGCATTAAAATTTTATGCAAAAGAATATAAACCTTTTATTTACCATAACCGATTAGATGAGTATGGATTAATAATTTCAATTCCTGTTTATTACCTGGGTAAGGTAAGTGTAACAAGCCAAACAAGTAAAATTACCGTTGGTGGACTAACAGGTCAGCTAGATACTCTAAGTTTAAACACCAAGGGGTTAATTACTATAGAAGACAGTTTTTCGGCAAACAATTTAGAAATTGTGTCTGGGTCTAAGTGGATTAAAATTAACGAAAATTGCAAAATAGCAAACAATCTAACTATTAAAACCACAAATGGCTCGGCAGAAGTTTTTGCACCAATTGGCGGAGAAATAAATTTTACATCAAATAGTGGTAAATTGTTTTTTAATTTGTGTAACTCACTTAAAGTAACTTGCAAAACTGGTGGAGTTGAACCGTTAGACAAAAGTGAAGGCAAGGTTAATACAACGGCAGATATTTCTTGCAATGGTTCAACTGTAATTTATTCAGCCCAGTCGGTTACCGCAAAAACAAAGAACGGAGACTTTTCTTTTGGACAATCTGGGCTTATTAACAATTCTAAGTTAGATGTTGAAACAAAAAGTGGAAATATAAAACTTTTGGGTGAATTTAAAGCAGAAGATGTTTCATTAAAAACAAATTCAGGTGATATTGCTATTCAAAAAATTGACACTATAAAAATTAACACCAAGCACGGTAAAGTTAAATTAAATAGTGTAGAAACTGCCGAAATTAATGCTGGTTCAAGCGGAGTAGAAATATTAAAAGCGACCAATAATGTAACAGTGTCTACCCGAAGTGGATATGTAAAACTTGGAACTAGTGGTGCGGACTTTAATGCAAGTGCCACTATTAGCACTCTTGGTGGCGATGTAAAAATTATAAGCGGAGATGGTAAATCTTATGATATTACCACTAAAAGTGGCAAAGTTCAAATAACAAATTGTTATGATAATATAAGTGAATACAAAATAACTTCAAAAAGTGGAAGCATTTCTCTTCAAGGAATAAATGGAAAATCAGATATACAGACATCGGGAGAAGTAAGCTTAAGTGTGCACGAATTTAATGGTGAAGTAAGTGTTAATGCAAAAAATAAAAAAGTTGAAGCTGTTGTAGAAGATGAAGCAATTTATTATTTACAAAGCAAGGGCAAAAAGGTAAGCGTGCCAGCCAAGAATGAAAAGGTTGAAATATACAACACAACAATTGGTGCAACTGATACAAAAAATTTATTGACAGTAAAAACACATAAAGGTAAAATAACAATATCTGAAAAATTTTAAAGGTAGATAAATTTATGAGCGAACAAAAGAAAGCAAAACCAATTATTGTAACCCTTCCTCCCAATGCCTTGGAACAATCTAGTAATATGGAGAACTTTAAACTAGTTTTTGATGCCAATAACGAAATAAGACAATCATTGCTTAAGCGAGCAATAAAAGGCAAAGGAACAAGCAGTGAAAAATTGGAACTAATTGCAAAGTTCTTTGCAACAAACATAAATATAGATTTTACTGATAATTGTAACCTATATAGTTTTGAATTAAAAGACAGCTTGGGTGAGCAAGAATATGCAATGTCACCTGTTTATGTGGGGAAGTACTTTTTAAAGTCTTCTAGGTTTGCCACCGCCGAAAACAAGCAATGGTATAGGCAAATTAAAGAGACATTACCGGTAGAGCTTTCACCTAACATATATTTAACTGAGCACGGAAAGTCGCTTTCAATTGCACAAGAAATTTCGTATTTTGCAAGTATGTTTGGCATAGAAAACGAAATACATAAATGTGGCAAAAAAAGACTTTTTAATAAAGAAACTGAAAGGTATGAGAGCCTTGAACTGTACACAAACCTGGTAAAAGTTAAAACTGAAGATGGGTTTAAGGTATTAACCATAGATGTAACAACCACCATAACAGAACTAGATGCATTAAAGTGCCGTACACGAGACAAAATTATGGCCGGTTTGATAACTGATAATAATGCCTAAAAGAAATAAGAGTAAGTGAGAAATCACTTGCTCTTTTTGGTATATTTTGTACATATGGTTGTTTTTGTTTGACACAAATAGATAAAAAATGTAAAATTTATTAGATACTAATTAATATGGGGGAGCGTTTAAACCGACTAGACTTGGGTAAATGCTCCTTTGCTTTAAGGGGAAAATGGACACAAAAAAATCTTTATATTTATTTCAACAAGGCACCTATTACAACTCATATGAATTTATGGGTTGTCATTTGTGTTCAATTAATAAAGTAGATGGTGCCATTTTCCGAGTTTTTGCTCCTAATGCTAAAGCAATAAGTGTTGTAGGTGATTTTAATGCCTGGAACGAAAAAGATGGGCAGATGCATCGCATAGATAATGGAGCAGTATGGGAAAAATTTGTACCAAACGTACAAGTATATGACAACTATAAGTTTTTGGTAACAAATGCAAAGGGTGAAAAAGTTTTTAAGGCGGACCCATATGCTTTTCATAGTGAAACAAATGGTCAAACAGCATCAAAGGTATACAATTTATCTGGTTACACTTGGGCAGACCAAGACTATCAAAAGTCTAAAAACATAACCAATCACTACACCTCTCCAATGAATATTTATGAAGTAAACTTTTGTTCATGGCAAAGGTATCCAGATGGTAATTATTTTTCTTATCGCAAACTTGCCGAAGAATTAATACCATATGTTGTTAAAATGGGCTATACACACATAGAAATTATGCCACTAACAGAATACCCTTATGATGGGTCTTGGGGCTATCAACCAACAGGGTACTTTTCGGTAACAAGCAGGTTTGGCACCCCACACGACTTTATGTATTTTGTAGATTGCTGTCATCAAAATAATATTAGTGTAATACTAGATTGGGTACCAGCACATTTCCCTAAAGATGAGCACGGCTTAATTGAATGGGACGGAACTTGTTTATATGAGTATAATAGTTGGGACCGCAAAGAGCATAAATCATGGGGAACTCGCCGTTTTGATTATGGCAAGCCAGAAGTACAAAGTTTTTTAATTTCTAGTGCAATGTTCTTTTTAAAAGTCTTTCATATAGATGGCTTGCGGGTAGATGCCGTGGCATCAATGTTATACCTAGACTACGATAAAAAGAATGGGGAGTGGGTTCCAAATTGTTATGGAAACAACAAACACCTAGAAGCCATTTCTTTCTTGCAAAAATTAAATTGTGCCGTATTTAAAGAATTTCCTAGTGCACTAATGATAGCCGAAGAGTCTACTGCTTGGCCACTTGTAACAAAACCAACTGACATAGGCGGGCTTGGGTTTAATTATAAATGGAACATTGGCTGGATGAATGACACTCTAGAATATATTTCAATGGACCCATTTTTTAGAAAAGACAATCATAGCAAAGTCACCTTTTCAATGTTCTATGCGTTTAGTGAAAACTTTGTTTTGCCAATTTCGCATGATGAAGTAGTTTATGGCAAGCGGTCATTAATTAATAAAATGGCAGGTGATTATGACCAAAAATTTAATTTAATGCGTGCGTTTTATGGTTATATGATGGCACACCCTGGTAAAAAACTTACTTTTATGGGCTCTGAAATTGGGCAATTTGATGAGTGGGATAATACAAAATCGATTGAATTTTTTTTGTTAGACTATCCTAAACATAAAGAGCTTAATGACTATGTAAAAGACCTTAATTGGTTTTATTTAACTCATAGCGAACTATACAACATAGACTTTTCTTGGGACGGATTTGAATGGATAATATCCAATGACACTCGCAACAATGTGGTTGTGTTTGCTCGAAAAAACAACAAGGGCGAAAAATTGATTTGTGTAACAAACTTTTCGCCAGAGGAATTGTCTGGTTACCGAGTGTACCTAGATAAAGGAACTTACGAAGAAGTATTTAATTCCGATTTGAAGAAATATGGTGGTACAGGTATAACAAATGGAAAAATAAAAACTAAGCCAGATGAAAACAATAAAAAGGCAAACTACATAACCTTAAAAATACCGCGCAATAGCACAATGTATTTTAAAAAAGTAGAAACAAAAAAAATATAATACAAGGGAAGAAAAATGGTAGAAACAAAAGTAAAATCTTCACAAACAGTAAAAAGGCAGGTGGCACCAAAAGCACCACAAAAACAGCAGAAAAATAATGTGGCAGAAGTTAAACAAACTGCAATAATAAAGCCAAAGGCTTCCGAACTTAAAGTTTGCCAAACCCCAAAAGAAGAAAAGGTGACAGTAAATAACATTAATCAACAACAACAAGAACAACCAAAGGCTCAGCCAATAAAAAAGAGCATACTTTTTGTAGCATCAGAAGCTCAACCATTTTGTGCAACAGGAGGTTTAGCCGACATTGCATGTGGGCTTCCAAGGTTTATAAAAAGTCAAAAGCCAGAAATAGATATAAGGGTAATTTTACCTCTATATAGTTTTATAAAACCTGAGTATAAAAACAAGTTTACCTATTTAGGGAATAAGTATGTAAAATTATCGTGGAGAAATGAATACTGCGGAATTTTTGAATACAAATTAAACGGAATGACCTATTATTTTGTGGATAATGAAAAGTATTTCAAAAGAGATAGAATGTATGGTTATAACGATGATAACGAAAGGTTTGCATTCTTTTCTAAGGCAGTGCTAGAAAGTTTGTCTATTACTAATTTCTTCCCTGATATTATTCATGTAAATGATTGGCAAACCGCGTTAATACCTACTTACCTTAAAACAATTGCTTGGCAAGATGGGCGATACAATCGCATAAAAACAGTGCTTAATATCCACAATCTTCAATATCAAGGTAGATTTGGAATAAAAACCATTGAAGATGTGATTGGCATAGACCGTCGCTATCAAGGCATTTTGGAACAAGATGGAGATGTAAATTACTTAAAGTCGGCAATAGTTACCGCTGACCGTATTGTTGCTGTAAGCCCAAGTTATTCAGAAGAAATTAAGTATAGCAATTCTGGGTGCGGTTTAAACAAAATAATTAAGCAAAATGAGTATAAATTAAGTGGAATTCTTAATGGGCTAGATTATGATTTCTATAATCCAGAAACTGATAATATAATTTACAAGAACTATAATATAAATTCAATTGAACTTAGAAAAGAAAATAAAATGAAGTTGCAAAAGGATTGGGGATTAGAAGTTAACCCTGATATCCCAATGGTTGCCATAGTTTCAAGAATGGAAAAGCACAAAGGGTTAGACCTTGTTAAGCAATGTATGGAAAAGTTGATAATAGAAAACAACATACAACTTGTTGGTGTTGGCGAAGGAGCAAACGAATATCACGATTATTTCAGATATTTAAACAACAAGTTTCCAAAACAATGCCATATTAACATAGGATATAGCCTAGAGATTGGGAAAATAATTTATAGCGCTACCGATATTTTTGTAATGCCATCACTTGTAGAGCCATGTGGTCTTGCACAAATGGTTGCAAGCCGATATGGAGCTGTACCAATTGTAAGAGAAACTGGTGGCCTTAAAGATAGCATAAGAGATTTTGGCTGTAAAGGTGGAGGAAACGGATATACTTTTAGCAATTATAGTGTTAGTGACCTTGTTTATTCAATAAAACGTGCCTTAAATGATTTTAAAGACAAAAAATCTTGGGAAGAAAAGATTAAAACGGTTATGAAGGTGGATTTTAGTTGGGACAAAACTGCTCAAAAGTATATAGAAATTTATTTCAGCCTATAAAAAGGAGATAATAATGAGACAAATTTCAGTTAAAGAAGAAAAAGAGTATAAGGAAGAGCTAGAAAAATATTTGCTTGGGCATTACGATTGTAAACTTAAAAATGCAACAACCGAGCAAGTGTTTAGGGCTCTTGCTGGTGTTATAAACAACAAATTATATGAACTAAGAGAACAGCAAAATGCTGAAACTGAAAACCGAAATGCAAAACAATTGCATTATGTATCTATTGAATTTTTGTTAGGCAAATCATTAAAAAACCATTTGTGGAATTTGGGGCTAGAACAAACTTTTACAAAAATTTTAAAGTCGGCGGGTATTGATATTAATGATGTTTACGACAAGGAAGATGAATCTTGTTTAGGGAATGGTGGGCTTGGCAGACTTGCTGCATGTTATTTAGATTCACTTTCGGCACAAGGCTACCCAGTTTGTGGGCATTGCATTAAGTACGACTATGGTTTGTTTAAACAAAAAATAATAGATGGTCAACAATTTGAACTTCCGGACTCACTAAATAGTGAAGTTTGGTTAAATCCACGTGGCGATGAGAGTTGTTCGGTATACTTTGGCGGAAAGGTTGTACAATCTTTAAACAAAGATGGTACCCTTGCTTTTAAGTATGAAAATGCAATGGAAGTTATTGCATATCCTTACGATATGTTAATTAGTGGCTACGATGGAAAGAAGGTTAATGTGTTAAAACTGTGGTCAGCGCAAAGCAAAGACAGTTTTGACACACGCAAGTTTAGTCAGGGTGAATATGCACAGGCTATGGCGGTTAAAGATGAAATAGAGTCTATAAGCAAAGTTTTGTATCCATCTGATGAGCACGAGCAAGGCAAGTCATTGCGACTAAAACAAGAGTACTTTTTGGCATCAGCAGTATGTCAGAACATAATTAGTACTCACTTAAAACAAGGTAGAGCACTAGCAAAACTACCCGATTATGTTTGCTTGCAGATCAATGATACACACCCAGTTTTAATTATTCCAGAATTAATGAGGCTTCTTATGGATGAGCATCATCTAGGTTGGAATGAAGCGTGGGCAATTGTTTCCAAAATGGTTGGTTATACTAACCATACTTTGCTAAGCGAAGCACTGTCTATTAAAGAAATTAACTTATTAGACAGATATCTTCCAAGAATTGCCATGATAATTAGAGAAATGGACCGCAGATTTCGTTTGTCGCTTGCCGAAAATGGAACAGATAAAACAGCAATTGAAAATATTGCAATTATTTCTAAAGGCAAGGTAAATATGACCAATCTTGCAGTTTATGCAAGCACGATTGTAAATGGTGTTTCGGTTGTGCATAGTCTAATATTAAAAAACAGTCTATTAAAAGATTTTGCAAAAGTTACTCCGCATAAGTTTGTTAATATAACAAATGGCATAACTCAAAGATTTTGGCTTGCACAATCTAACCCAGAGTTAGATGGCCTTATTACATCTCTTATTGGTAATGGTTATTATACTAACGCAAATGAACTTACAAAACTAGACAAATTTGCACTAGATGACAAAACCATTGAACAGATGGAAAAAATAAAGTTAATGAATAAAATCGCTTTTTCTAAGTACCTTTTAAAAACTCAAAAGGTATTAATAAATCCAAATTCTAGGTTTGATGTTCAAGTTAAAAGAATTCATGAATATAAGAGGCAACTGTTAAATGCGCTTAAAATAATTTATCTTTATGGACAGCTTAAAGAAAACCCAAATATGAACTTTACTCCACAAACATTTATCTTTGGCGGTAAGGCGGCTTCGGGCTACTATATGGCAAAGCGAATAATAAAACTTATTTATAATCTAAGCCAAGACATAGACCAACACAAAAATATTTCTAAAAAACTTAAGGTTGTATTTGTAGAGAATTATGGGGTATCTGTTGCACAATTACTTATGCCAGCAACTGATGTAAGTGAACAAATTTCACTAGCAGGCAGAGAAGCAAGTGGAACAGGAAACATGAAGGCTGTTATGAATGGTGCACTTATGTTACATACCAAAGATGGTGCAAACATTGAAATTGTTGAAAAGTGCGGAGAAAAGAACTCATTTGCATTTGGGTTAACCACCGAAGAAGTAGAAAATATTTGGTCAAACGGCTATAACCCAAGATATTACTACAACAAAAGTGAAGCCATAAGAAAGGTGATTTCTATGCTAAACGAAGGATTTATGGGAGAATCCTTTAAAGATATTTCCGATTATCTTCTTGGAGAATCTAATTACAAAGACATTTATATGTGCTTAGCAGATTTTGATAGTTATCTTGAAGCACATATGGCCATGGATAAAGTATATCGCAATAAAAAGAATTGGTATTCTAAAGCAATTCATAATATTTCTTGTATGGGTTATTTTTCAGCTGATCGTGCCATAGAAGAATATGTTAACACAGTTTGGAAACTTAAAAAAGTTTAGAGAAATATATGCAAGAGTTTAAATTTTTTAATCTTACACACAAAGTGCCAAGTGGAACGGCACAAGCAAAACAAAAAGTTAGTTACACCCTAGAAGTGGCACAAAATGTGTACACTCCTAAGGTGTACTTTGTTTATTTTAAAGATGGTGAAACGGAAAGATTTACCCAGGAAATGCACTTTGTTAAAATGGAAAATGGCTATAAACAATTTATTGTGCAAACCCATTTTAGTTCGGCAGGACTATATTGGTACTATTTTATTGCAGGCGATAAGATAATTCAGGCAGGTAAAAATGATGGAGAAATTGTTGCACAAAAAAAACTTACCACTCCATTTTCAGAAATAGTAACTGCAAACAAGCCAATTATGGATACCATAAATTACACTGATGGAATAATTTATCATGTTTTTGTAGACAGATTTAATAAGGTGGGAGAAGTAGAGTCGCGAGAACCTTTGTTCTTAAATCCCAAGTGGGGTGGAAGCTGTACCGATAGCACCGACTATAAAGTAATTAATAGTGAATGTTACGGTGGAAACTTAAAAGGCATTACGCAAAAATTGCCATACCTAAAAACTTTAAATGTTAAAATTTTATATTTGTCACCAATTTTTTATGCAAATAGTAATCATAAATATAATACAGCGGATTTTATGCAAGTTGACCCAATGTTTGGCTCAGAAGAAGACTTAAAAGAATTATGCGCAAAGGCCGAAAAATTGGGAATAAAAGTGATACTAGATGGTGTGTTTAACCATGTTGGCAGTGATAGTGTATATTTTGACCGATATAGTCGTTTTGGAGCCAAAGGTGCGTATAATTCCCTTTCTTCAAAATATATAGATTGGTTTAATTTTGCCGAGTGGCCAAACACCTACGACTGTTGGTGGGGTGACCCAACTTTACCGTGTTTAAATGAGTCTAATAGAACATATCAAAATTTAATTGTTGGCAAAAATGGTGTAATAGAAAAGTATATGGGGCTAGGTGTAAGTGGGTTTAGACTTGATGTGGTAGATGAACTTGGCGATCAGTTTTTAAATAAAATTTGTAAAAAAATATATGAAATAAACAAAAGTGCAATAATTATTGGAGAAGTGTGGGAAGATGCTTCCAAAAAGATTTCGTACAATGAACGACGAAATTATTTGCTTGGAAAGCAGTTAAATAGCGTAACAAATTATCCACTTAAAGATGCCATTTTAGAATATGTAAAATCTGCTTCAACCGACTTATTAGAAGACACTTTTAATAATATTCAAGATGATTATCCAAATTTTGTTAAATATAACTTAATGAATATTATTGGCTCGCACGATACAACAAGAATATATAGTTTTCTTAAAGTTAATTCAGTTAGTACACAAGATGCAATAAAACGGTTAAAAATAGCAACCCTAATTCAGTATGTTTTTGTAGGTATTCCTACAATTTACTATGGAGATGAAACACTTTTAGAAGATTTAAAGCCAAACAACAGCCGAAATTGTTTTCCTTGGGGAAAGGAAAATATTAATTGCCAAAACTGGTTTATTTCGCTTGGTAAATTAAGAAAAGAAAAGGCAGTTGTTATGGGAGAAATAGATTTATTTGTTCCAGAAAATGGGGTAGTGATAATTAAACGAAGTTACAAAAAAGAAGAAATTCTGCTTGTCACAAATATGCAAGACAACTTGTTTGAATTATCAACAGAAGATGGATATTTAGATTATTTTACCGCTGAAAAAATTACCGACAAAATTAAAGTTGGTTCAAAGGGTTTTGCTTTGTTAAAACGAAAGAAACAATAAAAAAGACAGCCTAAAAATTGCAGTGCACCCCAAAACTGACATACGAAAAAAAGTATGAGTTTAGAAAGAAATAGTTTAATCGCTATTTCTTTCTTTTTTTGTGTCCAACAATGAGATAAATATGTTATACTCTATATGGTTGGTAGATGACTACCACAAATAAAAGGAGATAACATTATGGCAAAGAAAGGACAGTATTTTCAAAGTTATTCTAATGACTTGAAATACGAAGTGTTGGTAAAACACTTTAATGAGTTTATTCCAGATACTCAGTTGTCCAAAATGTATGGGATACCCCGTGGTACAATAAGAAACTGGATAATTAAGTGTAAGAAAGGAGAAGATTTTTACACAGACTATAGAAGTTTAGGCTATGGCAGACCAAGAGTAGCAGATATTGACTATAAGGAAAAATATATGTTACTAAAAAAAATCCTGAATTTCAAAACACAACTAAAAGAGAGAAGATAATCTTAATCAACACACTTAAAGAGCATTATCCTGTAAGATTGTTATGTGATTTGCTAGATATTTCAGAACGAACATATTATAGACATAGAGATGATAAAGACTCTGATATTGCAGATTATCTCCTTATAAAAGAAGTCTTTAATGATTCTATGCAAACTTATGGATATAGAAGAATTAAGAAAGCTTTACTACTTAAACATGGTGTGGTAATGAATGAAAAGAAAATACTCAGGATTATGAGAAAATATGGTTTAATGGCTAGATATGTTACTAAATGCAAGAAACCACATTATCGTAGAATTGAAGAAAATGTAAGACCGGACTTAGTTAAAAGACATTTCAATGTAGATGCTCCAGATAAAGTTTGGGTTACTGATATAACCTATTTAACTTTAGGTAACAAAAGAATGTATTTATCTACTATTCTCGACCTATATGATGGTAGTGTTGTATCTTACAAAGTTCATCATTCTCCAACTGTTGATTTAGTTATAGAAACCCTAAAATTTGGTCATTTAATGAGATATTGGGCTAAAAATGTAATTATTCATAGCGACCAAGGAACTCAATATACTTCTCATGAATACAAAGCATTTTGTAATAATTTAGGATTTCAAATATCGATGAGCAGAAAAGGTAGTCCATTAGACAATGCTGTTATGGAAAACTGGCATAGTTTACTTAAAAAAGAGACCTTACACAACAATGATTACCAAGATATTAACGAGTATGTAAATGGTGTTTTTGACTGGATTTGGTTCTATAAGACTGAAAGGATTAGCTTAAGTGAACGACAACATAATATAAATGAAAATATTTGTTAGTTTAAATTTTGGTTTTGGTATTGAAATAAATATCTAAATATGCTATACTCTCTATAATTTTAAGGAGAGTATTATGTCAACACCATCAAATGTAAGCAGTATTATGATATATAAAATAATGAGGGATTTTGAAAAAACAGGCAGAACATTGCATTTCATGTTTGAACTTGACAATTTTTCGCAACAAGTCATTGATTTTGCAAATTCAATTAGTGATGATAATTTTTGGATTGCCCCAACACCAGAAGTTAAAGAAGATTTATTAAGAATATGTGATGTTAATAGTTCATTTTGTAAATTAAACAAACAAAAATATGCTAACGGTGGGGAAAAATTTGCAAAAATCAAAATTGGACAAATGCCATATTCTTGGCTAAAAGGCTCTGTTAAAGTTTTTAAAGAATATGAAGAAAAAAGACAACAAATTCCAGCAAAATCTACTATTCATTATCCTAACGGAGAGAAACAAACATCAGCAATATTTTGGGATGGAGAACCAATTATTATAGAGGAAGATACTTTTAGCAAATAAAAAGAAGGGCAAATTTTGCTCTTCTTTTGTCTTTTTATAGTGTGTCATTTAAAGGTTGCTGTTCAAAATTATGGCTGTCTTTTTGTTTACTATACTTACTTTTTATTTAATACTACCGAAACAAGCTTCATGTCTACCTGTCCGTTATAGTTTGTCTTAAAGTGTTTCATAACAACGGGAACTGATTTGTCTGGAAGCGAATTAATAATTTCAGCAATTTCAGTTTCTGTTAGCATTTTAGGAAGGTACTTTTGAATTGCTTCTTTTTGAGCAAGAATGTTATTTGCTTGTTCGCTGTTATTTGCTTTAAGGTAATTGGCGTGTTCTTCATCTAATTCTTTTATGGTTTTAGTAATAATTTTAACCATTTCTGGGTCGCCAATTTCATTGTTATTTGTTCTTGCTTCAACGCTTGCAAGTAAATATTTGTTCATAATAATTCCATAAATATTCCTTGCATTTTTATCTTTGTTTTTAAGGGCTTCAATATTAGCCTTTTTTATTTCATCTATTATCATAATTTTCTCCTTTAATTATAAAATCAATTTAATTCATTGACCCACACTTTGGGCAAGCACCATAGTTTTTGTTGTATTGAGCACCGCAATTTTTGCAAACAATTATTCTTGTTTCTGCATCGGTTATACTTGGCATATCGTTTTGTTTAAGTTCAAATTTGGGCAACTCTTTCTTTTTTAATGGGTCGTTTTCTTCGTTTTCGTTTGC
Source organism: uncultured Eubacteriales bacterium (assembly GCA_905187655.1). Classification (GTDB taxonomy): domain Bacteria; phylum Bacillota; class Clostridia; order Christensenellales; family UBA1242; genus UMGS1908. Next base: position 46,202 of record CAJJIV010000001.1, read on the forward strand.
TTGTCTGACGTTTTCTTCTTGCTCTTTGTTAAGGTCAACACGCTTGTCTCCAACTAATTGTGCAAATTTAAATTTTTCTATGCTTTGTGCATTTCTAACGCGAATATCTTCTTGATACTTGCGGTCGGACTCTTTTTTTTCTTTTCGTTGTTTCATTTTTTCTATTAACTTTTTTCTGCCATCTTTAATGAAAATAAAAAGCAAAACAACCGCAACACCAAGCAAAATAATTTCGGCTGTAGTCATCACAAGTTTTTTTCCTAAAACAGAAGCGAATAAACTTACCATATTATATAGTATTATACTTTAATTAAACTTTATTTGCAAGTAAATATATAATTAGTAAATTCAAAAATATGTTATAATTCTTGCAAGATTAACGTTGTTGTGGTATAATTTAGTCTAATTTTTCGGAGGTCAACAATGTTAGAATTAAAAAACATAAGTAAAATATATGAAACAAAAGACCTAAAAGTTACTGCCCTAGATGGAATTAGTATTAGTTTCAGAAAGAGTGAGTTTGTGTCTATTTTGGGTCCAAGCGGATGCGGTAAAACTACAATGTTAAACATTGTCGGTGGCCTAGATAAGTACACTAGTGGGGACCTTGTTATTAACGGCAAAAGTACCAAAGATTTTAGTGACCGAGATTGGGATTCTTACCGGAATCATACTATAGGATTTGTTTTCCAAAGTTATAACTTAATTCCGCATCAAACGGTACTAGAAAATGTTGAACTTGCATTAACTCTTTCTGGAATTAAAAAAGAAGAAAGACATCGAAGAGCAACAGAAGCACTTGCCAAAGTAGGACTAAGCGACAAACTTAAAGCAAAACCAAACCAATTATCTGGTGGACAAATGCAAAGGGTAGCAATTGCCAGAGCCTTAGTTAACGACCCAGACATTGTGCTAGCCGATGAACCAACTGGTGCGTTAGATAGTAAAACTAGTGTTCAGGTTATGGAACTTCTTAAAGAAATATCTAAAGACAAACTTGTTATAATGGTTACTCATAATCCAAGTTTGGCAGAAGAATATAGCAGTAGAATAATAAAATTGCTAGATGGCAAACTTATTAATGACAGTAACCCCAAAACCGCAGAGAATGAGTTAGAAGAGGTAAAAACAGTTAACGAAACTTTATCTAAACTTCGAAAGAGCAAAAAAAGACATCATTCACCAAAAACTACAATGTCATTTTTCACGGCCTTGTCACTTAGCCTTAAAAACCTATTAACAAAAAAGGCAAGAACATTTTTGGTTGCCTTTGCAGGAAGTATTGGCATAATTGGAATTGCACTTGTGCTTGCGTTGTCTACCGGATTTTCGGGGTATGTTAACAGAGTGCAAGAAGATACCTTGTCTAGTCACCCTATAACCATAGAAGCACAGAGTGTTAGTTATATGGACATTATGGCGGCAATGATTATGGACAATAGTAGCACCAATAAGGCATCAACTGACAACGGAGTGGAGTCTGGTGGTGCACTTGCGGAAATTATGAATAAATTTGGTAAAGCATTAAAGGTTAACAATCTTCAAAAATTTAACAATTATTTAGTTGAAAATTATGCACAAATACAGGAACATGTAAGCGCAATTCAATACACCTATGACATTGGATTGGAATTTTATGATAGCGTAAATAAGAATGTTCAGCCATATAGCAGTGCACTATATAATGTCATAATCAATTACTCTATGCAATATTTAAGGCAAAAGACCAACCTAGTTCCAACAAAAATTGCAAACGGATACAACTTGTCAGTTCCAGAAGATGGTAATTACGATCTTAAATTTTTGGAAGATTATAGTTCGGTAGAGGCAGTAGCGGGTATTGTTACACAACTTAAAACCGCTGGTCAAGTTGATTTAACAAACGAACAAGTTGCCGGTATTGTTACACTTTTAATGAACATTCCAATTTCTAACTTTGCAATTTATAATATGCAAATTTTTAACGAAGCCATAGATAGTCCTCAATTACTAAAAGAGCAATATTCTCTTGTTGGAGAAGGTAGTAAGTGGGCAACTGAAAGTAATGAAGTTATGCTTGTATTAAACAGTGATAATCGTCTAGATGACTATATTTTGTACGCACTAGGTCTTGTTACCGAAGAGCAAATGACAGAATCACTAACAAATTTGCTAAACAATCAAGACTCTACTATGAAAGTCAACTATTCTGACATTTTGGGCAGGGAATATAAGGTGTTAACCGATTCCGATTATTATCTAAATATAAGTACAGACCCAGATGTTAAAAATATTGTGGATATCAGAAAATATTATTACCACGAAGAAAAAGATGCACAAGGTAATATCACAAGTTCTTATTATGATGCGGAGTTCTATACCAAGTATAACGAAATATTAGAAAACTGTACAAATAAAGTTAAAATTGTTGGTGTGCTTAAACCTAAAGAAGATGTTACAAACGGCTGTTTAACAAGCGGGATTGCTTATTTGAACTTATTAACGCAAAAAATGATTGAAATAAATAATAGTTCGCTAGCAGTTGAAAGTGATGAAACTAATAAAATAGATACATCAACTCCAATTAAAATTAGCATTTATGCAAGCAGTTTTGATGCAAAAAATTCTATTGAAGACTTTATTAAAAATTATAATAAGAATGCCAAAGAAGGCGACCAAATTGAATATTCTAACCTAATTGGCACCATCATGTCTGGTGTTTCAACCATTATTAGTGCAATAACCTATATTTTAATTGCTTTTGTTTCGGTCTCTCTTGTTGTATCTTCAATAATGATAGGCATTATAACTTATATTTCTGTTCTAGAACGCATAAAAGAAATAGGAATTTTAAGGAGTATTGGTGCAAGCAAACAAGATATTAAGCGAGTATTTACTGCCGAAACCTTAATTATTGGTTTTATTGCAGGTCTTCTTGGTATATTGGTAACACTTATTTTTACCATACCACTTAATTTAATTATAAAGGCAGTAGCAGGAATAAATATTCATGCCAGTCTTCCAATTTTGGCAGCAATAATTTTAATTGCAATAAGTATGCTGTTAACCTTTATTGCTGGATTAATTCCATCAAGAATTGCGAGCAAAAAAGATCCAGTTGTTGCCTTAAGAACCGAATAAAACTAACGACAATAAAGACCGCTAATTTTAGCGGTCTTTATGCTTTGTGTAAAGTTATCGGTATTGTCCACGCTTTTTTTCACATTTGGTCCAACGCTTATATAAAAGTGAAGCAATAAACGTTTCGGTTGCGAACTTAGAAAGTAACCACATAAGTTTGTTAAAAAAACCGGGAATATATTTAGGCTCGTTTTTTTGTACCTTTTTAAGTGAAACTTTTGCAACTGTTTCGGTTGGCATTAAAGAAAGTCTTCCACCAATTCCTTGCGATTTTATGCTTAATTTCATATCATCGTTTGTTGCCATGCTTCCAGGGCAAACGGCGGTTACGAAGCAGTTTTTGCCTTTAAGTTCTCGCCTTAAAGCGACAGAAAAGCGAGTAAGCATACTTTTGGATGAACTATAAATAGCCATTTGTGGCAGTGGGTAAAAACTTGCAAGACTAGAAACAATAATAACATGATTTCTAATTGATATATCTCGTTGAGCTAAAAATTTGTAAGTAAAATCTATGGTACCAACGCAGTTTACTTTAATTGCCTTTGTAACTTCTTCGTTGGAACAGCCCATAAAACTTCCTTCTAAAATATAGCCAGCATTGTTAATTAACATATTTGGTTTAAGCCCTTGCTGTTTAATGTAGTCCCAAAATTCTTCTCTGCTTTTGTCATCGCCAAGGTCACAAGCCTTTGCCCAAATTTTAATGTCTGGATACTCGGTTAAAACTTCGGCTTTAAGTAATTCAAGCCTTTCTTGTTTTGTGGCAGAAAGAACAATATTGTAGCCTTTTTTAGCACATTCATAAACATAACTTTTTCCAAGTCCACCTGTTGCACCGGTAATTACTGCAAGTGTTACCATTATTTCTCCCAAATAAAAAATTTATTTTCTATAAATATTATCTCATAAAACAATAATAAAAGTCTAGCAAAAGAGTTGTCATTTTGTTTCAATTTATGTTAAGATAAAAGAACGGGTAGTTAATTTTGTAATAAGGTACTTAGGTTTAATGTCAAAAATAATAATTTCAAGCGAAAAACAAATCAATCTTCATCAGAACCATCGTGAAAGGGTTAAAGATAGATTTGTTAAGTATGGATTAAGCAATTTTATGGAGCACGAAATACTAGAATTATTGTTGTTTTATGCAGTTCCGCAGGTGGACACCAATCCTATTTCTCATCAGTTAATAAATAAATTTAAAAACTTAAAGAATGTTTTTAATGCTGATATTAATGATTTAATTAGCATTCCGGGCATAGGTATGCATAGTGCAATACTAATAAAATTAATCCCAGAACTTGCACGCCTATTAAATGAAAGTAAAAATGATAAACTGAAATACTTAAATAATCAAGAAAATTCAAAAGAATTTGCTAAAAGATTATTTGAAAATGTAACAAATGAAGAGTTTTATGTTATTTGCCTAGATGACAGTAATGGAATTATTAATACTCACAAAGAAACTTCAGGAGAGTTTAGTAAGGTAGAAGTTCAGATAAGAAAAATAACTGACCACATTTTAAAGAGTAGGTGTTCTAGGATAATTATTGCACACAATCACCCATTTGCCGATGCTGAACCATCAGATGAAGACCTAGTTATGACACACAAACTTTACAGCAGTTGTATATTAAATGATATAGACATTTTAGATCATATTATTTATTCGCCCACAAAAATATACAGTTTTGCTGAAACCGGAATGTTAAAAAACATAAGGAACGATATTCTAGTGCTGTTGAATTATGGCAAAAATGCCTATAAATCAAAACAGTTCAGAGAAAATACAACCCCTTATGTAATTTTAAAATAAATGTTGATTATATTTTTTTGTACAAAATAAAAAGTCTTTCATGGTGAAAGACTTTTTCTTGGTTGCGGAGGCAGGATTTGAACCTACGACCTTTGGGTTATGAGCCCAACGAGCTTCCGGGCTGCTCTACTCCGCGATAGTTACAACATTAGCAATTTTAACACAGCAAATGCATCTTGTCAAGTATATTTACATTATAAATAAAATTTATTGTAACGGCAAATATTTACCTTGTTTACTTACCATATAATTATATGCAAGATGATTAATTATTTATTCCAAATGTAACAA
>CAJJIV010000002.1 GCA_905187655.1 uncultured Eubacteriales bacterium
AAATAGTAAACTTGAATCGCTTTAGTAAATTTTAATGAATATAAAATTAAAATAACTCATAATTATTATTATGAGTTTTTTTAATGAAGTTGAAAAGTTGTTTAGTGGTGAAGAATTAAAACAGGAATACGAAGTGCATTTAATTGGAGACAAGTGTGCTGTGGTTGAAGGATATAAAAAAATTAAGTCCTTTTCAGCCAGCGAAGTTATTTTGGAACTTAAAAATAAATCTAAACTTATTTTGCGTGGTGCTAAAATGATAATAAAAAAACTAGAAATTAGCGAGATGGTTATTGCTGGTGAAGTGTTGTCGATAGAAATATCAAAAGGGGCTTAAATGGGCAAAATTACTCTTGAATTGAATGGGTTAAACCTTAGTAAATTGTTAAATGAATTAATGAGTGAAAATGTTGAGTTTGAAAATATAGAACGTATAGACTATGATCAAATGAACTTAACAATAAATCAACGTAATTATAAAAAAATCGTTAAAAAGACCAAAATACTTGGCATAAATTGCGAAGTAATTAACGAAAGTGGTTTTCACAGTGTATTGCTTAAACTAACAAGAAAACTTGGCATAATTTTAGGGATTTTTGTTGTAGTAATTACCAGTTTGGCTCTCAGTCAGTCATGCTTTAAAATTAATATTGAAATAGAAGGTAAAGAAGAAAACAAGCAAGTGTTAATTCAGCAAATTCAGCAGGTGCTTGCTGAGCAAAAAGTTGGAATAGGTGAGAACATAAAAAATTTAAATACAAGAGCACTTGAAAGAGAGTTTTTAAAAAATGTTAAAAATGTCTCGCTTGCTGTTGTTGAAAGAAATGGAGTTGTAATTAATATTTTTGTTAAAGAAGCAATTGAACCAGACATTACAACAAATGCTAATATTATAGCGAATTATGGTGGTGTTATTGAAGATATAAAATTGAAAAGTGGTAATTTACAAGTTAATGTAGGAGATAGTGTAACTAAGGGTCAAATTTTAATAACCAGCGGAAATATTGGTGATGTTTTTTCTGAAGCAAATGGTTCCATTATTGCAAGAGTATTAATTTCTGGTGATAGTATAGGTACCGAAGAAAGGGTTAGTTACAGAAGAAGTGGCAAGGTAATTGAAGTTGGCTATGTAAACTTATTTGGGAAAGATTTGCGTAGTACAAAGACAACCGAAGATGATGCAAAGCAGTTTGCGAACTTTGAAATTGAAAAAGTTGAAACCGAACTGAGCCAGTTTAATATAGTGCCCATTAAAAAAATTGTTTATAGGTACTACGAATTAATTGAAGAATTTAATAAAATAGAGTATACTAATCTAATAGAGGAATTATCTATTAACGCATATAATGTGGCAAAAAGTAATATGCCACTTGGTGCGGAAGAGCTTTCAGTTGAATATAAAACTATTAAAACAGAAGACTATGTAAAAGTAATATGCAATATTGAAACAAGAATAGATATTGCAACAAGAGAAAAATAAAATTATTGGAGTACGTATGATAGTAAATTTTTTAAATATTAAAGGAATTAACAAACAGACTCGAGAAGAAATTAAGAATATTATGGAGAAGGCACTTGAAAAAGTTAATCAAACAGCAGAATTTGAAATTAATGTTGGTTTTGTAACCCCAGAAGAAATACAAAACGTTAACAAAAAAGAACGAAACAAAGATAGTGCAACCGATGTACTATCTTTTCCTGCATTTAATTTAAAAGTGGGAGAAATTGTTGATATTAACGATGAAAAGTATTTTTTGAATATTGACCCCGAGACTAAGGCTTTTGCCCTTGGTGATATGATAATTTGCACCGAAGTTGCAAGAGCGCAGGCTAAAAGTTATGGGCACAGTTTAAAAACTGAATTAGTTAGACTTGCTCTTCATAGTGTTTTACATTGTTTGGGTTATGATCATATTAAAGATAGTGATTATTTATTAATGCATAAAATTGAAATGCAAGTTATGCAAGAAAATGGATATAAAGTTATTGAATAGGAGTAATGATAAATGAAGAACAAAAGATGTGGGTTTGTTGCTGTTGTTGGAAAACCGAACGTGGGAAAATCTAGTTTAGTTAATGCAATGGTTGGTGCAAAGGTTAGCATTACAGGGCCTAAGCCACAAACAACAAGAAATAAAATTCTTGGAATAAAGACGGGAGAAGATTATCAAATTATTTTTATAGATACCCCAGGAGCAATAAAACCACGAAATGCTCTTGGAGAATATATGGAAAAGAGCATAAAGACAGCAACAGTTGGCATAGATGCCCTTTTAATTGTGTTAGATGCCACAAAAATTACTGAAAAAGATTTTATCTTAATAGATAAATACAAGTCTGAAAAAGTGCCAATTTTTGTTTGTATTAATAAAACGGACATAGGCAAATACGAAGAAGTGTACCCCAAACTTGAAAAATTGAATGAACTTAAATATATTACCGAATATTTTTCAACAAGTGCAAAGACTGGTAAAGGGGTAGATTTGTTATTGTCTAAACTGGTAAACAAAATGCCTTTTGGCGAGTTTATGTTTGATGAAGACCAAATTACCGACCGCTCGCTTAAATTTTTGGCTAGTGAAATTGTGAGAGAAAAAGCATTAATTTATTTACAAGAAGAGATACCGCATGGCATTGCAGTAGATATTCCCAAATTTGAAGAGCGCAAAACAATGGTCACAATTGAAGCGGAAATAATTGCAAGCAAGCCAAATCATAAGCAAATTATTATTGGCAAGGGCGGAGAGATGCTTAAAAAGATTGGTACTAGTGCAAGGGTTGAAATTGAACAGCTATTAGACAAAAAAGTTAATTTACAACTATTTGTTAAAGTTCGGGAAAACTGGCAGGATAACAAATTGTCTTTAAGAGAATTTGGTTACGACAAAAAAGACTTGTAAAAGCTAAAATGTTTGAGTTTACATTTTCTTGAGTTGCTAAAAATTATTGTATAAAAAGGAGAGAAAAATTTATGCAAAATGATAACAACAAACAAGAATTAAACACACAAATGGATGCAAAAGATATTGCTTGGGAATTGTTTAAAAAGAGTGGTAATGTTAATTATTACCGACTTTATAGCGACCTTAAAAAGGAAGAAGAGTAGCACAATAATGCGTTAAAATAAACGATTTTTGGTGTGTTATATCAGACATAATAATGGTGAATTATGGAACGAGAGATAAAAGAAAAAGCAATTTGTTTAAAAAGTGTAAATAGTGGTGAAGCGGACAGAATTTTATATTTATTATCTCCTGATCGAGGACTTTTTAAGTGTAAAATAAGGGGGGTAAAAAAGCCCAAAGCGAAACTTGCGTTTGCAAGTTTCCCTTTTTGTTTTGGAGAATATTTGTTGGTTAAGACTGGTTCAAATTATACGGTAACTAATTGTAATTTTATTGATAATTTTTCTATCCTTTCAGCAGATATTAACAAATATTACGCTGGTGCAGGCATACTTGAGATCGGGTTAAAAATCACACAAGAAAACGAAGATGCAACACAGTTATTTATTTCTATTATTAAAAATTTATCAGCTTTGGCATATTCCAATGTAAACATATTTTTAGTGCTTTGCAAAATGCTTTTAGACAGCTTACAATTTTTAGGTGTTGGTGTTACAATTGAAGATGCACTAAAAACAACCGATTTGGTATTTGACTTTGAAACTGGCAGAATAGGTACAACAACAACAGAAAATAGTGCGACATTAAACTATGCGGACTATGAGTGCATTAAAACACTTTTAAGTTCTGACATAGCTGATGTGCCAATAACACAAAAAACTAGTAAAAACTTACTTTGTATGTTGGTTTCTTATTTTGAATATAAAACTGATGAAAAACTTAGTTGTTTGCAGGTTTTTTGTAAATAACCAATATTGACAATATAGTTACAATATGTTATAATTTGTGCAAGATTATTAGGGGACAATAATGTTATTTTAATAGTTTTTGCAAGATTTAGACATTTTAAGTCCGTGCATAAAAAATATAAAGGGTTTTGATATGTCACGAATTAAAGTAAAAGAAAGAAGAAAATTGCCACAATATATGCTTATGCCAACAAGTCAATTGCTAGCCATCAGAAGAGAATTGAACTACGAAATGAAGGAAGCAATTGATGAGCAAATTATTAAACTAACCGAAAAAAGAAAGGCTATTGATTGTGTTTTAATTCAAAGATTAAGTGGAATGTCTGCCCTTGATTTGTTGGGAATGAGAGCACTTGAATATGAGACAATTTTAACCTTGGCTGGAATATTAGATATGCCAAACATAAAGGAAATTGGCCATAGTAAGGTGCAAACAGAAATGGACTATAAATTGCACAAAGGAATATTTTCAACTGTTACTCACTTGCTTAATTTTAGAGAAGATGTGCGTACAAATGAAACTGTTGTGAGTGCAATTTTGCGAAGCAAGATGTATGTAAATGATTGGGTGCGCAAATACAATAGTATTGCAGATAAGTCTAGTTTTAGGGCAGACTGTTATAAATTTTTGATTGAAAGTGAGGGAAAGCCATCTAATCAATTTAATAATAATGTCACACCAGTAATGAAAGAAGAATAGGGGGACTTTTAATGGGGAATAAGATATATGACTTTAATGGCGACTGGCCTACTAAAAAAGAGATAAAACAACGCACCAATTTTTATTTAAAAGCAAAATATGGAAATTTTGGAAAGTATGATAGCTTAAGCACAGATGTGCTTTTGAAACAATTAGACCAATTTAAACAAGAAAAGGCAGAGAGAGAATGTTATTTGAATATGCTTACCTCTTTGATAAAAGGTGAAAATACTTCACAAATTTCTGACAGGGAAATTTTTAGCAGAATTTATATTAACAAAACATATTTAGAAAGTTTAGACAGAGATATTAAATATATAGAAGATTTGATTAATGATGAAAATATTTTGAATTAAAATTAGGAGGATTTGAACAATGAAAAATGTATCTAAAATGAGTGCACAAGACTTAGTTTTAAAGCTGGCTGAATTAAAAGAACAAATGGCTGATGATTTGAAATATAGAGATGAAATGGAAAGAAAATATAATAGTGCTGAAGATAAAGCAACTGCTAGTGGAAGATATGATTTAAGCTCAGCAACTAATGATTTAATTGACTCTTACTATGAATCGCTAGTTGATGCAAATGAACACTTAAGTGCAACAAAAAAAGAATTAAATTCATTATTGGAACAAATAAAGAACATGGATCTTTCAAAAATTAGGGAATGTGTTGTTTTGTGCCAAAAGAAAATAGAGGCTTCGCAGAAAAGAATAGCAGACTTTGAAGTAATGAAGAGAATGCGTGAATCTAAAAAAGATGTAAGAAAACTTGATCGATTGATTGGCATTGAAAAAGATATTGTAAATATGACTTCGTGGCAACTTGGTATTTTTAATGAAGCATTAGGCAAGATGATTGGTGTTATTGAAAATGAGGCAGACTAACTAATAGTCTGCTTTTTTATTTGAATTAAGATTAAGCATATAAGACAAGCGATAATTATAGAGAAATAACTAAATTTTTGTACATAATACTTAAAATATATCTTGCAACAAAACATATTAATGTGTTATAATTGCTAAGTCGATAAAAATTTTACAAAATAAGGAGAAATTTATGGCAAAAAAGAAGTATGTATATCTTTTTAGCGAAGGCAATGCCAAAATGCGTGAACTTCTTGGTGGTAAAGGTGCAAACCTTGCAGAAATGACCAATCTTGGTTTACCAGTTCCACAAGGTTTTACAATTACAACTGAGGCATGTACCCAATACTACGAAGATGGAAGACAAATTAATGATTCCATTAAGGCTGAAATAATGGAATACATTGAAAAGATGGAGAAAATCACTGGCAAAAAATTTGGTGATAAAGAAAACCCTCTTTTGGTTTCTGTTCGTTCGGGCGCAAGAGCATCTATGCCAGGTATGATGGATACTATTTTAAACCTAGGACTAAACGAAGAAGTTGTTAATGTCATTGCTAAAAAATCTGGCAATCCTCGTTGGGCTTGGGACTGCTATCGCCGTTTTATTCAAATGTACTCTGATGTTGTTATGGAAGTAGGCAAAAAGTACTTTGAACAATTAATTGATGAAATGAAAGAGAAAAAGGGTGTTACCCAAGACATCGAACTAGATGCTAATGATTTGGCTGAACTTGCAAGACAGTTTAAGGCTGAATATAAAGCAAAAATTGGGGAAGATTTCCCTGATGACCCAAAAGAACAACTATTTGGGGCAATAAAAGCGGTATTCCGTTCATGGGATAACCCAAGAGCAAACTATTACAGAATGCAAAACGATATTCCTTACAGCTGGGGAACTGCTGTTAACGTTCAAATGATGGCTTTTGGTAATATGGGCGAAACAAGTGGCACTGGTGTTGCATTTACTCGTAACCCTGCTACTGGTGAAAAGAAACTTATGGGTGAGTTCTTAATGAATGCACAAGGTGAAGATGTTGTTGCAGGTGTTAGAACACCAATGCCTATAGATAAAATGGCAGAAATAATGCCAGAAGTTTATACACAATTCCAAGATATTTGCAAAACTTTGGAAGAACATTACAGAGATATGCAAGATATGGAATTTACCATTGAAGATAAACATTTATATATGTTGCAAACCAGAAATGGTAAAAGAACTGCAAGAGCAGCATTAAAAATTGCTTGCGACCTTGTAGATGAAAAAATGATTACTGAAGAAGAAGCACTAATGCAAATTGACCCTAAATCTTTAGATGCACTTCTTCACCCTCAATTTGATGCTGCTGCACTTAAAAAAGCTGTTCCTGTAGCACAAGCACTTGCTGCATCTCCTGGTGCCGCTTGTGGTAAAATTGTGTTTACTGCAGAAGATGCTGTTAAGGCTGGCAAAAACAAAGAAAAGGTTGTTCTTGTAAGACTAGAAACCTCTCCTGAAGACATTGAAGGTATGCACTATGCACAAGGTGTGCTAACCGTTAGAGGTGGTATGACTTCTCACGCAGCCGTTGTTGCAAGAGGTATGGGTACTTGCTGTGTATCTGGTTGTGGCGAAATTAAAATGGATGAAGAGAACAAAAAGTTTACATTAAACGGCAGAACATATAAAGAAGGAGATGTTATTTCTCTAGATGGCTCTACCGGTAAAATTTATGGTGAGGAAATTAAAACTGTACCTGCCAATACTAACGATGGTGATTTTGGAAGAATTATGGCTTGGGCTAACAAGTACAAAAAACTACAAGTTAGAACAAATGCTGATACTCCAAAAGATGCTCAACAAGCATTTGAATTTGGTGCAGAAGGTATTGGTCTATGCCGTACCGAGCATATGTTCTTTGAACCAGACAGAATTTCTGCAATTAGGGAAATGATTTGCGCCGATACTGTTGAACAACGAGAAAAGGCTTTGGCAAAACTAGAGCCAATGCAACAAGGTGATTTTGAAAAACTTTATGAAGCACTACAAGGTAGACCTGTAAATATTAGATTTATTGATCCACCACTTCATGAATTTGTTCCTACCACTGAAGAAGATATTAAACTTTTGGCAGATTCTCAAGGAAAGAGTGTTAAAGAAGTTAAAGAAATTATTGCTTCTTTACATGAATTTAACCCAATGATGGGACACAGAGGATGCAGGCTTGCTGTTACCTTCCCAGAAATTGCTGTTATGCAAACTAAAGCAGTAATTAAGGCTGCTATAAAAGTAAACAAAAAGCATCCAGACTGGCACATTGTTCCAGAAATTATGATTCCACTTGTTGGTGAAGTTAAAGAACTTGCTTATGTTAAGAAGATTGTTACTGAAACTGCTGACAAACTTATTGCAGAAAGCAAGGTGGATATGCACTATAAAGTTGGTACTATGATTGAAATTCCTAGAGCTGCAGTTCTTGCTGATGAAATTGCAAAAGAAGCAGAATACTTCTCTTTTGGTACTAACGACTTAACACAAATGACATTTGGTTTTAGCCGTGATGATGCTGGCAAATTCCTTGGTGCATACTACGAAAAGAAGATTTATGAATCTGATCCATTTGCAAGATTAGATCAAAAGGGTGTAGGAAAACTTATGGAAATGGCTGTTACTCTTGGTAGAAAGACACGCCCAGATATTAAGTTGGGAATTTGTGGTGAGCATGGTGGAGATCCTTCTTCAATTGAATTTTGCCACAAGATTGGTTTAACATATGTTTCTTGTTCTCCATACAGAGTTCCTATTGCAAGACTTGCTGCTGCTCAAGCTGCAATTAGAAATAAGTAGTTTTATTTAACACTTTTATTGTCCGTAAAAAGTTATAATCTACTAAAATTATAAATTAAAGACCTTAAGACATGTCCGTAACTTAAGGTCTTTTTATTTTCTAATTTTTATAATAATACACAAAAAGTCTTTGTTTTAAAAATGTTATGACAGGCATAGTAATATATTTTTAGCTTAAACTAAAAGTATACTTAAATTAAAGTTATTGACTAATTATTTAGTAAATGATATAATGTTCCAATTTTTATTAGGGGAAATAACATATGAAAAAAGAGGAAGGTAAGGTTAGGAAAAAAATAGTAGATTGGCTAAATAAACTTAAGCAAAAGGGAGAGTTAAAAAACAATATACAAAAAGTTTTAAACACTGTGGCGATAGATTATTATATGTACTATTTTGGTGCGGTTGACATAGAACCGCAATCTATTGAAGAAATTAAACAACTTGGAAAAGAGTATCCAGAATGGAATAATTTGTTGGAAATTTTTTACAAGACACTTGAAACAAATGACTTTTCTAAAATAAAGTCAATGTTTGAAGATTTTGAAAATATGATAGCACACCGAAGCGAAAAAGAGATTGCACCTAAGGAAATTATTTATGCATTAAACCTGGGAGATTATGAACTTTTAACAAAAATAAGAGAAAGATTAACAAAAGTGTTAAAAGTGAGCAAAGAAGAATTTTCTGAAATGCTTATTTCTGGAATTAAACAATGTGGAGAAGATTGTGTTTTTGTATTAGGTGAACTTTTAAAAAATGACAATCAACTATTAAGTAATTCTGCCATTGCGAAAACTTTGGTAGCGTCTGGTGCAAAAGGTACAAAACTAGCAACAGATATGTGTTTAAAATCCACAAAAATTGCTACCGATAAAAACTTGCTAGATACTATAAATAGTTTATTACAACAAAATATAGTTAAGATACAAAATAATAATTTAGCAATAAAAAAGGGTTGTAGATGTTATATTAATGCAACTACAAAAAATAAAGAACATTATGCCACTAAAGTAAGGGAAATGGTTAAGTTAAATGAATATTTAATTAAGCATACAGATGCACTTTTCTATTATTTAAAAACCGCAATTAATGTAAACATATCAACTGGAAAATATATTAAAATTGGCAAGATAGATGCCAAAGAAAAATATGATGAACTTGAATTGTTATATCATGAAGCCCAAAATAGTGGTGTTAAGGTTAAACATAAAGATAGTGAACTTGTTGCTGAAATGAGTTAATATTTAAAAAAAATTAGCAATAAAGATTTTTCCATCAGCTATGGAATATCTCTATTGCTTTTTTTGCTTATTAACAAAGCTATGTAACGCATAGCATGTGGAAAATAAAAGGTTTTAGGCTTCTAAAGTAACTAAAAAGTTGACTTAAGTTATTTATAACATTATAATAACATTAAGATATGGAAGAAACTAAATTTTGCAATTTATGTCCTAGGCAATGTGGGGTAGACCGAAGAACTACTGTTGGATTTTGTGGTATGGGAAAAAACTTAGTCGTATCACATTATATGATTCACCACTATGAAGAACCGATTATTTCTGGTAAAAGTGAATGTGATAAGCGTGGAAGCGGTGCGATATTTTTTACCGGTTGTAATCTTGCATGTTCATATTGTCAAAATTATAAAATTTCTCATCAAAAGTTTGGTAAAGAGTGTGCGGTTCAACGACTTGTTGAAATTATTAAGGAATTAGAGCATTTAGGTGCTTATAATATAAATTTTGTTACACCTACGCACTTTTCAGACCAAATTATTGAAGCACTTAAATTATACAAGCCCAAAGTACCTGTTGTATGGAATACTGGAGGATACGAAACTGAAGAGCAGATTGAAAGACTTAGGGGCTATGTAGATATTTTTTTAACTGATTTAAAATATTATTCCAAAGAAGCTTCAATGCTGTCCAATGCACCAGATTATTTTGAATACGCAAGTAAAAGCCTAAAAAAAATGCGAGAAATATGTCCTGATGATATTATAGAAAACGGAATTATGCAAAAAGGATTAATTATTAGGCATTTAGTTTTGCCAAATTACACAAATGATAGTGCCAATATTTTAAAATTTATTGCAAACGAAATAGGGAAAGACACAATTGTGTCTTTGTTAAGTCAGTATGAACCTTACTATAATGCAGTACAAGATACAAAAATAAATAGAAGAATAACAAAACTTGAATATAAAAGGTTAGTTCAATTGGCTCTTGCTTTGGGACTTAATAACACATACGTGCAAGATCAGTGTAGCAGTGATGTAAAATATGTGCCAGTATTTAATCCAAACAAAATTTAAAAAATTTTTTTGAAATTGTTAATTATTTTGACATTGCAATATACTAATTGTACAATATAAGCAATTGATACTTCAGAAAGTTTGTTTGTAATTTGACATACAAAGGAGTAAATTTATGAAAAAGAAAATTTTGTATTGGGTGAATGGTATAATAATTGGTTTAATTATTGTAAGTACCGTTGTGCTTGCTATTGTATTTTCAGCAAACACCCATAAAATTAATTACTACGACTGTGGAGCAACTGATCATATTGCGCTTAGTGGAACATTTGAAGGCATGTACCCTACAAAACATCGTAATGGAACAGATACTTATTTAAATGCTCCAACTAAAATAGGTTATTCCTTTGAGGGTTGGTTTGAAAATTATAATGGAACAGGAAATCGCATAACAAAAATTAGCGCCGAAAATGACTATAAACGCAAAATAAACCTTTATGCGAAATGGAAACCAGAAACCTATGCAATTATATACAAAGATTTAAATTCCGATGGTGAGGCGACCGACTTTTCAGGTGTCCATTCTGATATATATCCAACATTGCACACCTATGGTACCGAAACCATTTTAGATGTGCCTACTAAAGATGGATTTGCCTTTAGAGGCTATTATTTGCAGAACTCCACAAGTGGGGTATCGGTAACCAATTTATCTGCAGAAGGATATACAGGAACAATTACTCTTTATGCAAATTGGATATCTGTATTAACTGCACCATTGGGTGTAAATTTCAGTTCAGAAGAGAACACTCTTACATGGGATTCTGTTAAAAATGCAATTGGGTATGATGTATATGATGGCACAGAGAAACTAAATACAACACCAATAACAAGCACTGCATTTAATGTAGGAACAAGACCAGCAGGAACAACAAGTGCATTTAGTGTAGTTGCTGTTTCGGTAAATACCACTCCAGAGGAAAACTTTAATAGTCCAAAATCTGCAGTTGTATATAATATAAACGAACTAGAAGAAACAAGTTATACAGATAAACTTGATGTGTCTACCGAAAGTGGCATAGTTACCGCCTTTTATGATAGCACTAATGGAACATTAACCATACTTGGTAATGGAGAAGTATCTAGTAGTATAATAGATAAACTTAACGAAATAAGTGAAGATGAAGCAAAAAAGGTAACAACCATAGACCTTTCAAACTCAGCGATAACAAGCATAGATAAAGAAACTTTTGGGAAGTTTACCGGAATTACCAATGTGCAAAGCGGAAAGAATGTTAAAAGGATTGGAGAAGGTGCCTTTTATATGTGCGACACCCTTGAAACAGTTGACCTGCCAGAAGGAATAGTAACTATAGGGGATCGTGCGTTTAGAGAGTGTACAAGCTTAACCGATGTTAACTTGCCAAGCACATTAACACAAATAGGGCGAGAAGCTTTTTACAACTGCACAAGCCTTGGTGAGATAGTAATACCAGGCAGTGTAAAACGCATACCAAGTGAAGCCTTTTTGGGTTGCACATGGCTTTCAAGTGTAGTTATGGAAGATGGGGTAGAAGAGATTGGGTATAATGCATTTAGCAATTGCTCTAGTTTAACAAACGTAACTTTTTCTAGCACCTTAACAAGAATAGAAGAAATGGCATTTAGTATGTCTGGGAGCAGTGAAACACCAATAGCGACAATAGACCTGCCTGCAGGATTAAAATATTTGGGTGTATATGCTTTTGCTGGCACTAATATTGATGCTGTTACAATTGGAAGCGGGCTTGATGAACTGAGAGAAGGAGTGTTTATTGAATCTAGCATAACAAGCATTCAGCTTCCAAGCACAATTAATTCAATTGGGAATATGGCATTTGCTTACTGTGAATTATTAAACGATGTTAAAATTTCAGAAAATTTAAGTATAATTGGAAACATGGCATTTCTTGATTGCCATTCATTAACAGAAATAAGCATACCTAATTCGGTAAATAGTATAGGAACAGATGCCTTTCGTGGTTGCGAGTTATTAGAAATAATTAGTTTGCCAAAGATGATAACAACACTAGGTGCTTCTGCTTTTGCAGAATGTACAAGTTTAAGAGTATTAAGTGCAAATGGATGTACAGACTTAACTAATTTTGATTCAAGTGTGCTAAGTGGCTGTACTGCTCTTGAAGGGTTAGATTTAAGCAATACTGCAATTGCAAGCTTAACCATTGATTCTAGTTGCAAAAATAGTTTATTAGCTGTTAATTTAAGTGGTTGCAGTAATTTTAAAAACCTTGGAGATGAAATTTTTTATAACTGCACTGCTTTAACAGATGTGATTTTGCCTGCTGGTTTAACAGGTATTGGCAATAGTGCCTTTAATAATTGCACTGCACTAACAAGTATAGAAATCCCAGACTCGGTTACAAGTTTTGGAAGTTATGCTTTTGATAACTGCACCTCGCTAACAAGTATAACCTTGCCAAGCGGGCTAACAAGCATAGAGTATAGGGCTTTTTCTAACTGCACATCATTAACAAGCATAGAAATCCCAGACTCGGTTACAAGTATAGGAGGATATGCTTTTCAACTTTGCACATCATTAACCAGTATAACCTTGTCAAGCGGGCTAACAAGTATAGGGGAGTATGCTTTTGATATCTGCACCTCGCTAACAAGCATAGCTTTGCCAAGCGGGCTAACAAGCATATGGGATGATGCTTTTTCAGGTTGCTCCTCACTAACAAGCATAGAAATCCCAGGCTCGGTTACAAGTTTTGGAAGTTATGCTTTTTATAACTGCACATCACTAACCAACGTTACCTTGCTAAGCGGGTTAACAAGTATAGGGGATTGGGCTTTTTCAGGTTGCACCTCGCTAACAAGTATAGAAATTCCAGGCTCGGTTACAAGTATTGGGGGTTCTGCTTTTCAACGTTGCACTTCGCTGACAAGCATAACCTTGCCAAGCGGGCCAACAAGCATAGGGAATTCTGCTTTTTCTAATTGCACTTCACTAACAAGCATAGAAATACCAGGCTCGGTTACAAGTATTGGGAATCAAGCTTTTCAAGGTTGCTCTTCGCTGACAAGCATAACCTTGCCAAGCGGGCTAACAAGCATAGGGAATTCTGCTTTTGAGAACTGCACTTCACTAGCAAGCATAACCTTGGCAAGCGGGCTAACAAGTATTGGAGGTTCTGCTTTTTATGGTTGCACATCGCTAACAAGTATAGAAATCCCAGACTCGGTTATAAGTATAGGAGGATATGCTTTTCAACGTTGCACATCATTAACCAGTATAACCTTGTCAAGCGGGCTAACAAGTATTGGAAGTTATGCTTTTTATACCTGTACTTCGTTAACTACTATAACAATAGATAGTGCAAAAATTGCTTCTTCATTAAGTTCACAGACATCAAATGGCTATATTATTTATTATGCAACAACAATTTATGTTAAAAGCGACTTAGATGTATCGGGCTCAACGTATTTATTAAATAATTACACAAAACAAACAACAAGTGATAAAGCGGGCTATGATATGTATACCAAGTAAAATTAAAAAAGTCTGTTACCAAATGGGTAACAGGCTTTTTTAAGTGACAAATTAGGAGCAGTCATGCAACAAAAATAACATCAACATTTCAGTGATGTTATTTTGTTATTTCAAAATATGTTTCGTTCTCATCTATCATACCAAGTTCATCACGAACATATTCTTCTAGATAAATGGAGTTCGAGCGATTTTCAATGCTGTTTGACAAGTTATAACGCTTTTCAGTTTGTGCTGTTATATCTGCTTGAAGTTGGTCTAATTGTTTATTTAATTTATGCAAGTTAATATATTGCCCAATAATAATGGACACCAAAATTATTATAAACAACGTTGCGCACGTGGTTATTAATTTAACAATATTATTTAATTTTGTTTGTTCCATTTGGCTTTGCCCTTCTTTTGGTGTGAGTGTCTAGCCATTTCACACATTTTATAATGTAATTATAAACTAAATCTAATAAAAAATCAACAAATTTTCCTATGCTAACAAGTTCAGTAATTATGCCCGCCAAAAATCCTGCGACTTCATACATTCTTATAATTCCGCAGTTTTTTGTAAATATGCAGTAAATAAATATTATTCCACTAATGATTGTACTAATAAAGTCTAAAATTATGGTTACAATAATGTTATTTTTAAATACTCTTTTAATAAAACCATTAAGAGTAAAAACAACACCGGCAAATATTCCATAAAGAATTGTAAACAAAAAGACTTGCATTAGTTCTCCTATTTAATCAGTTTTTGAAAAAAACTTTTTTTTGCTTTCACATATTCTAATTTAACAACTTCACCTTCGGCTTCTAATATATGTTCCTTTGTTGCAAGATTTTTAACTTTAAGGTTATAACCGCATATTGCAAGGGGTCCGCCTTCGGTTTTAACATCAATTTGGTTTGCTGTTGCTGATATACATTCTATAACACCGGTTAACTTAATTTGATTTCTATTCAAAACTTCAATTGCAAATTCTTTATTTGTTGTTTCTGGCACTTTTTAGTTCTCCTTTTATTATACTTGATAAATTGTATGCAAAAAGTGTTTGCTTTATGTTTGTTTTAAGATAAGACAAAAACTACAAATAATTGCATTAACAAACTTTAGTAAGCCAATTATACTTGAATATATATGGGAGAAAAAATAAAAAAATTTAAAGCAATTTTATATTCTTGTTTAATTTTTGTTATATATTTGGTTCTACAAAGGGCACAATTGTCTCCGTATGTGTCACCTTTTGCATTGGCTTTTTTATTTGCATTGGGCTACAACTATAATTCATATTTGTTTAACGCACTTGCATATTCTATTACTTTTTTAATTACAAAATTTTCAGCATTAAATTTAATAGTCCTTTTAAATGTGCTTTTATGCTTTGCCATTATGTTCTTTTTAACTAAAAAGTTTGGTGAGCAGGTGCCCAAAGTTATAATTTTTTTGCTTGTCCTGTTTTCTTGTGTTGGGAATATTTGTGTTAATGCAATGGATAGTGCAAGTTTGGTTCAATTAATTGTATCTGCTTTTTTAAGCATGGCTTTTTGTTATACTGACATGTGCTTTTTAAAGGTGTTAAAACTTAAAGGCACAAGTGCTGAACTTATGTTAGATGAGGCGGTTGGGCTTGCCTTGTTTGTTATGAGTTTAAGTTTGGGCTTATATGAAATATATGTATTTAACATTTCGGTGCTTGGTGTTCTTGTGGTATTTTTTGTGCTTTTGTTTGGGAATATTAAAAGCAATAGTTATGTTATGGCATTTGCTATTTGTGTAGGAATTGGTGTTGCATTTGGCACTGGGAGTATTGTTAGCTTGGCTGTGTATGCTTGTTATGCAATTATTGAAGTATTAACTAACAGAACCATTAAGTATTTTAGTGCATCGCTTATTATTTTTGTTGATTGTTTGCTTGGGGTCTATTTTAATGCGTATGCAATTTATAATATTTATAACTTCTTGGCACCATTTATTGGTTCGGTTTCTTTTTTATGTATTCCGCAACGGGTTATTAATAGATTATCTCAAACTCTTAATGTAATTAATTATGATTCAATAGTTTTTGAAGAACAAAAGTTACAAATGTCTAAGCGGTTAAACAATTTGGCGGATTTATTGTTTTTAATTGATGATTGTTATAAGCAAATGTTAGTTGGTGAGTTTAGTGCGGAAGAAGTTAAAATAGCACTAAGAAAGGAATTGTTTTTAAAGGTGTGTAAAAATTGTCCCAACAGTGTTAATTGTTACAGTGAAAAACGGAATATGACCGATTGCTTAGAAACGGCAATTTGGGTTGCGCTTAAAAAAGGCAATATAAGATTTGTGGATATGCCCGAACAAATGACATCATGCGAAAATTATAATAGTATTATTAGTATAATTAATCAGCTTGTGGAACAATATAAACGATACACTAAAAAAATTTCCGCAGAAAACAAGTCTAAGGTTATGGTTGGAAATCAGCTTATGTCGGCAGGCAAAACTATTAAGGAAATGCTTGTTAATTTTGACAAAAAAACTAGAGCAGAATATAAAGAAGAACAAGCATTTTTGCAAGAACTTTTGTATAATCATATTTCTGCTAAAGAGTGTGTCATTATAAATAGTGGTGATTTTGTTGAAACTGCAATTGTTGTTGTTCCGCTTGGCGTAAATAAAGATGATTTTTTGCTGGCAAGTGAAAAGTTCTTTAAAATCAAATTAGGTATAGAGTATGCGAGATATTCAAAATTTAAAGGAATGCAAGAAGTAAAACTAAGAAGAAGCCCTAAGTTTGGTTTTGTTTTTGGAAGTAGTAGTGTGAGCAAAAACAACAATGAGTTTAATGGCGATTGTTTTAGTTTTGTTGACCTTGGCGATGGCAAGTTTTTGTTCTCAATTAGTGATGGTAAGGGTTCAGGCAAAAACGCCCAAAATATTTCTGAGAGAACCATGAGATTAATTGAATTTTATTACAAGGCTGGCATTGAAGCTGGGCTTATGATTAATAGCCTTAACCAAATAATGTCATTTAATAACACGGAAAATTTTAGTGCTGTTGATATATGTTTGGCTGATACAAATAGCGGAAAATTAGATTTTATTAAACTGGGGTCTACTCCTAGTGTTATTAAGCGAAGTGAAAAAATTGAAGCTATTGTAAGTGAAAGTCTGCCAGTTGGAGTATGTGAATTTGCGAAAATAAATATAAAAAAAGATTGCTTGGTTATTGGTGACATTGTTGTATTATCTAGCGATGGTGTTTTTGATAGTTTTGGAGATTTAAATGATTATATGGGTTTCATTAATAACCTAAGAATAGTTAATATGGACTTATTTGCCAAAAGTATTTTAGAAGAAGCAATATGCCGAAGTGGTGGAAAAGCTGTAGATGATATGACTGTTATTGCGTTTAGGTGGCTTGGGAATTATTAAAAGGCTTGCCAAAAAGCCTTTTTGGCAGTATAATTGTGTTGATGGATTTGCAAAAAAAAGTTTTAAATACAATTAAAGAACATAAATTAATTAACCATGGTGAGCAAGTAGCAGTTGCTGTAAGCGGTGGTGCAGACTCGGTTGCTCTTTTGGTAATTTTAAATAATATTAAAAAAGAACTTGGCTTTGGCCTTTGTGCTATTCATATTAATCACAATATTCGTGGCGCCGAAAGTGACCGAGATGAAGAATTTGTTAAATCTTTATGTAAACAGCTTTGTCTTAAACTTTATACTCAAAATGTATTTCCGCTTAAAGACAAAGCGCAACAAAAGAAGACCTTGGAGCAATCGGCAAGAGATTTAAGATATATGGCAATGAATGATATTGCTAATAAAAATAATATAGATAAAATTGCACTTGCACATCATAAAGGGGACCAAGCTGAAACAATTTTAATGCACCTGTATCGTGGTTCACTTTTTAATGGTCTTATTGGAATGAGATACCTTTCAAACAACTTAATTAGACCATTTTTAGATGTAACTAAGGGTGAAATATTGGAATATTTAAAAAGTATTGGGCAAAATTATATGACCGACACAACCAATATTGATAATAACTATTCTCGCAATTTTGTGCGTAATGTTGTTTTAAAAGGTATGGAAGAAAACAATAAATCAATTATAGATTATATTGTAAATTTAGGTAAAAAAGCAAATTTGCTTGAAACTGAATTTAATAAAATTTTGCCAATGAATTTAATCAAATATTCTAATTCAGGGACTCTTATTTGCAAGGAAGCACAGACTTTGCCTTATGAAGTCTTAACTAGGCTTGTTAGAGCTGGGGTGGAAAAGGAGATAAGTTTAGTTGACTTTGAAGAAAAACATATTAATAAAATTATAGATTGCTTTAATTTACAAATTGGTAAAAAAATAAATTTGCCACATGAATTAATTGCAATGAATCAATATGCTGGCGTGCTTCTATATAAAAAACAAAATAAAACCGAAATTTCTTTTAATAGGTCTTATGTCGGAGTTGAAGAATTTGTATTTAACAACAAAGTCATTCATTTAAGTTTAAACAAACCCGATTGCAACTGTTTAATGTTAGACTTAAACAAAGTGCCAAAGTCTGCCGAATGGAGAGTATACAAAAGTGGCGACAATTTCACTAAATTTGGTGGCGGAACTAAACCACTAAAAGAATACTTTACAGGCAAAAAAATTTCTGCCAGGGAACGCAACGAATTACTTTTACTTTGTGACAAAAATAATGTTTTGGCAATTTGTGGTGTTGAAATAAGTGAGAAGGTTAAAGTTGATAAAGAAACAAAGGTTTTAGGGTATTTATGGCAAGAATAGTAGTTCCCACAATTATTAAAGACCTTGCAAATTTTGCAAAGACAAAAAATAAGCAAGTTTACTTGGTTGGTGGTGCGGTGCGAGATTGGTTAATTGATAACAATAAACGGCTTTTAGATTTTGATGTTTGCGGAGATTTAACAATTGATGAAATTGTCGAATTTGCTTATAATTGTGGCTACAAAATAAAAGAAAAAGTAACAGGCATTGAAGTAATTAAGTTTGATGGAGAAGTGTCAGTCCAATATGCAAGAATTAGAAGCGAAGAATACAAAAAAGAGACAAATCATTTTCCAAGCAATGTAAAATTTGATGTAGATTTAAAGGATGATGCGAGAAGAAGGGATTTTACAATAAACGCAATTTATTACGATTTAAATTCCTTTAAAATACTTGATTTTTTTAATGGTATGTCTGACATAACAGATAAAATTATTAGGCAAATTTGCGATAACAATTTTCATAGTTTAAGCTTTGACCCAGAACGTATTTTAAGAATGGTTGAATTATCAATTAGATTAAATTTTAAAATAGAAGAACAGACTTTAAACTTGGCATTTAGTAAAAAAAATAATTTAAAATTGCTTAGTAAAGATAGATTTAATATACTTATAAGTAAAATTAAAAGTGAGTATAATGGAAGTCTACAACAAAAACAACTATTGGAACAATTTGATTTATTGAAATACATTTTTTAGTAATAAAAATTGGGATAATTACAGAAAATAGTGGTATGAGAAAATTTGTATTACCACTATTTGTTTTTACCCTTTTATTTCTTTCATTTAATTTTATACCGGTATGCAATATTAAGGCTTTTGCAAATGAAAAAAATGAAGTGGTAGTTTCTGTTTATTTGCAAGATAAGTGCTATGAAATGCATTTAAAATTTAGAAATGATAAAATTTTAAATGAATATAAACAAATTATATTACGAACTAATTCTATGGGGTTTACTAATGATGTTGTGGCAAAATATTTGTTTATTAATTATGAAGAAGAATTAGAAAAACTTAAACTTCAAATTGAACATGAAGCAGTAGATTCTGTGGTAGAAGTTACAAGTGGAAATGCATATGTAACGAAGGAACAATCTGGGCAAAGAATTGATACAAAATATTTGGATTACAGTATTCTTAATTACTTGGTTTTTAACAAAAAAATTGAACTTGTAATTAAAACTGAAGATGCAAAAATTTGTTATGCCGATAATATTAAATTTTCAAATCTAAAATCTTCGTTTGTAACGTACATTTGGGGAATTAATCAAGAAGGACGAATTAACAATATTTCTGTGGCATTGTCTAAGTTTAATGGAAAAGTGGTTGCACCTGGTGAAGTTGTTTCTTTTAATAGAGTTGTAGGTGAAACAAGTGAAAAAAATGGCTTTAAAAAAGCAAAAATTATTGTAAATGGCGAATATGTTGATGATTTTGGAGGTGGCGTGTGTCAGTCAGCAACAACGCTTTATAATGCACTTTTGCTTGCAGGTGTTGAAATTATAGAAGCAAATCCACATAGCCTTAAAGTTGGTTACGTAAAAGGGTCGTTTGATGCAATGGTTGCCACAGGAATTAGTGACCTTGTATTTAAAAATAATACTGGTGGTAATATATATATTTATACCTATTGTAATGGACAAGAGTGTGGAGTTAAAATTTTTGGTGAAGAAAACGAATATGAAATTAAACAGAGAAGCGAAAATTTAGACTTTTCTGCTGAAGAGTATCCTAATATCGCATATAAAACAGCGGGGTACTTAGAGTATTATAAAGATGGCATAAAAATTAAGGAAGAGTGTATAAGAAGGGATAATTACTATAAACTTAAAGAAAAGACTGCTGTTTAAAAACTTTGCTTTTGTTAATAATTATAAAAACATCTTAAAGTTAGGGGAGTATTTTTATATGAGAAAAGCAACAAAAACATTGGGAGAAGTTATAGAAGAAATTAAACAAATGCAAGGGAAAAATGTCAATATGGAAGTAAATAGAGGTAGAAAGCGTATTGAAAAATATGTAGCCGTTATTGAAAAAGTGTACCCAAGTGTGTTTACGGTTTCTATTAAACATCCAGAAAACAAAGGGAACCAAAGTTATAGTTATAGCGATGTCCTTTGTGGAGATGTTAAAATAAAATTTTAAA
Source organism: uncultured Eubacteriales bacterium (assembly GCA_905187655.1). Taxonomy (GTDB): domain Bacteria; phylum Bacillota; class Clostridia; order Christensenellales; family UBA1242; genus UMGS1908. Next base: position 21,000 of record CAJJIV010000002.1, read on the forward strand.
AAATTGTCATAAATTTGGTTTGTTGTCATTACAATATACTATCAAATGTAAAAGGAGGATAAAAGTGTGGCTTTTAATTCTTCCACTAAAAAAGTGGCAACAACAAAACTGATAAAAGTTGTAGAAACAAAGGTAAATGGACATTATAACACCGATGAGTCGAACGCAATAGATAAAGTTCTAGATGGTTATGGACTTTGTTTTATTGAAGCAAGCGAAAAATTTGGAGACAATTTTCAAATTTCAGGAAAGGCAAATTTTGTATCTGTTTATGCCGATGAGAACAAACTGCTTTGCAGTGAAAGTTTGGCTTTGGATTTTAATGAAAAGGTGGCAGTGGGTGATGCAGATGGACTTTATTGTAAGCCAACAATTAAGTCTATTAAGCAAACAAGAGAAACTCCAAACATTGTTGACGTTTCATTAATTATTGAACTTGCTATATATGGAATTACCAGTGACACACTGGTCGTTTTAAATGGTGGTAATGATGGTTACTATGAAGTTTCTAAACAAATTGAAGTTGAAGAAGTTGTATGTCAAAACAATTCTTCTTTTACTGTGCCAGAAGAATTTGAGATTAATGAAGATGTAACTAAAATGATTAGTAGTGAAGCGAGTTTGGTTGTAAATAAGGTCACGCCAAATGAAAATTACGTTGTTGTTGATGGTACCATTACTAGAAATTTTGTATTTATGGTAGGGGATATCATCAAAAAAATGCAAAGAAAATTAGATTTTAGTCAAGAAATCTCACTATTAAACATAACTAGCAGTGCAATATTAGATGCTAAATTCAATCTTGCTTCTAACAATGTATCAATAGCAATTAATGAAGACCACACCAGAACACTAGTGACAACAGAATCGGTTATTCAAGTTGCGCTTTGGGCAAAGGAGAGAACACCACTGAATGTGGTAGAAGATATCTTTTCAATAAACAGCGACTTGAAGTTAGATGCAAGCAGTTTTAACAACATAAAAAGCCAAGGTCTATTTACATTAACTGACCGAGTAAACACCTTAGTAGATGTGCAAGATAAAAAACGTTTAGATGAAATTGTTGCACTTGGAAGAACTTCTACTGTGTTAGAAGATTGCTCAGTTACTAATGGAGTAGTTAATATTTCAGGTAAAATTAAACAAATTGTCATTGGTAAAAATTATGATAACGAAGAATTATATTCTTTTATGGTAGAATCGCCGTTTGTAATTCAAGGTCCTACAGCAGAAAATGTTGTTAGAGGTGAAGTAATATGTGATGTAGTGGCAAGGCCTATTAGTTATAAAAACAAAGCTGGAAGAGATATTTCGTTGGTATATGACTTAGATGCAATGGTTAGTGTTAAAGCAGAGGAAGTTGAATGTTATATAACTAATGTAACTGAAGAACCAAATTTAATAAAAAGGGAACACAATATAATTATTTATAACACCGAAGCAAATGAGACTTTATTTGAAGTTGCCAAAAAACTTAAAGTTGCACCAGATATTATTTTGGCACAAAATCCAAACTTGTCTGATGGTGCACCGCTAGGAAAAATTGTAGTATATACGAAATGTAATTAAAATTGAAATAACTAAAAAGCACTTAGTAATCTAAGTGCTTTTTAGTATTCTGTTAGACATAAGTTATGGGAAATAAAGCATTTTTGGGGGTATGGAGTTTATAATTTTCTTATTAAACTTTCATGCCAAGCCTTAAATCTTGAACCAAATTCTACTACTAAGTTCTTCTTAGGTGAATATTTATTGCTAATTTTTATAAGGTTTTGCAAATTCTCTGGGGAGTAAGTTTTGCTGTCGTAAGAAACCAATGCTAAATATATTGCTCCCATAGAAGTACTTTCGCTTTCTGTCATTTTAAGCACGTTAATTTTAGATGTATTAGCTTGTGCTATAAGTAAATACTCAGTTTTACTAACTCCGCCATCGCACCTTAGTTCGTTAACATTGTAATTTATGCTTCTAAGATAACTTAATATTTCTTCTAGGCTAAATGCAAAACTATCTATTGTAGCCTTAACAATATCATTTTTAGTTGAACCAAGGGTTAAACCTGTTATGCTTGCTTTTATGTTTGGGTTCCAGTATGGGGCACCAATTCCGGTAAATGTAGGCAAAACATTAACTCCGTTATATTCTGTTGTAGTGCAGATTTTGTTAAGCATATTATAATCTTCAAATAAACTAAGCTGGTTTTTAACAAAGTTTAAGCAACTGCCTACATTAAAAATACTTCCTTCTATGGCATAGGTGGTTTTGCCATTAATTGAGTAAGCAACTGTGTTTAATAGCTTTTGATTATTTTCAGCAATTTTGTTGCCATTATTCATTAAGAAAAAGCCCCCAGTGCCATATGTCATTTTGGCACTACCTTCGGTAAAACAACCTTGTCCAAATAGGCTGGATTGTTGGTCACCAATAATTGAAAGAATAGGTACACTTAGTCCGCAAACTTCTGCCATACCAAAATTATCTGCGGAATTAAGTATCTTTGGTAAATATTCTTTTTTAATTCCAAAAAATTTAAGCAAATCTCCGCTGTATTCAAATGGGTTAGTTATATCTACCAAAAGCGTACGACTTGCGTTTGTTGTGTCGGTGTAATAACCTGCTCCGTTTGAAAGTTTATATACAAGATAGGCATCAATAGTGCAAAGAGCAAGTTCGTTAGTTTTTGTAGATTTTACCTGTTTATTGTTTGCAAGTAACCATGCCATTTTTGTTGCACTAAAATAACTGTCTAAAATTAAACCAGTTGTATCTTTAATTCTTTTGCGGTCTTTTTCACTAACATTTTCGCAAAAATCAGCGGTGCGTTTGCACTGCCAGCTTATTATTGGTGCAAGAACTTTGCCTGTGGTTTTGTTAAAGGCAACAACGGCTTCGCGTTGGTTGGTTATTGCAATTCCAATAACATCGCTTGATGTCAATTTTTCACCAGATACAAGGTCTGATATAGAAGTCTTTACCTTTTCCCAAATTTCTTCTGCATTTTGTTCTACGTAGCCTAGTTTTGGATAGGTGGTAGAGATAGGAAGGCTATGTGATCGAATTACTTTATGTTTGGTTGTATCGTAAAGAATAGCACGTTCGCTAGTTGTTCCTTCATCTATGGCAATTATATATTTTTTCACTTTATACTCCTTTATTAATTTCATTGTAGCAAAAAAAATAAAATGTGGCAACTAATAAAACTAGGTGTTGCCTTTTTTATTAATTTGTGTTATCTTATTAATTAATTTAAAAGTACTTTTAGTTATTATGTACAAATTATATGTTTTTTTTAAAATATATTTGGGCATTATTTTTATAAAACCGTTGACAAAATTGTAGCTGTGTGGTAAAGTATAGGCACACTCACCAGTTTAGGGGGTGTTAATTTTTTGGGAGAAATTTTTTATGAGAACTAAAATTACATTGGAATGCACTGAATGCAAAGAAAGAAACTATGACAACTACAAGAATAAGAAAAACGACCCAGATAGACTAGAAATGAAAAAATATTGTCCTCGTTGCAAAAAACATACTGCACACAAAGAAACAAAGTAGTTTATAAATTCTTGGGGGTATTTTAAGGTGGCTAAAAACAAAAAAATAGACAACACCGAAGAAACTATGGTTCCTAATGGTGTTCAGCCAAATGAAAGTGCGGTTGAAAGCACTGAAACGCCAGTAGAAGTTAAAGTTAAAGAAAGTAAGAAGAAAGATAAAGCCAATACAGATAAAAAGGCAAACAACAAAAAGGCTAATAAGGAACCTAAAAAGAGCAAAACCAAAGAAACTTTTGCCGAACTTAAAAAGGTTACTTGGCCTTCATTTGGCAAGACAATGAAGCAAACCGGAATGGTGCTTTCAATAGTCTTAATTTTTGGTGTAGTTGTGCTTGGCATTAACACACTTCTTGGGTACTTAATAAAGTTGCTTACAAATATTTAGTTTTGGGGAGTATTATTTATGGAAAATAACGCACAAGAAGAAGCAAAGTGGTATGTTGTTCACACCTTTTCCGGCTATGAAAATATGGTGCAAGATAACCTATACAAGGTTATTGAAAAGAATAATCTTCAAGATGATATTTTAGAAGTTCAAATTCCTATGGAAGATACCATTGAAGAAAAGAATGGCAAAAAGAAGGTTGTTCAGCACAAGATGTTTCCTTGCTATGTGTTAGTTAAAATGAGATATCGTGATTCACTTTGGCATACGATTGTTAACACAAGAGGGGTAACTGGTTTTGTGGGCCCTGCTGGCAGACCATTGCCTTTAACCGAAGAAGAAATAAGAAGAATGCGACTTGAAAAAGTTAGTGTAAACTTTAAAGTTTCGGTTGGAGATAAAGTAAAAATCGTTATGGGTCCGCTTGAAGGCTTTGCAGGTGAAGTTCTTGAAATTGACAATGAAAATCAAAAGTGCAAGGTTAACATTTCTATGTTTAACCGTAAAACAACAGTAGATTTAGATTATTCTCAAATTGAAATTATATAAATGATTTTTTCTAGCATTTGCTAGTTAAAATATACATTGTGGGAGAAGTAAATTTGTTCAATGCTTCACTAAACCACAGAAACCTAATTATTAGGTAAGGAGAAAATATTATGGCAGCAAAAAAATTAAAAGCCGTAGTTAAGTTGCAATTACCTGCAGGTAAAGCAACAGCAGGTCCTCCAGTTGGTAGTTCACTTGGACCTCATGGAATTAACATCCCTGGATTTGTTAAAGAATTTAACGAAAGAACTGCATCACAAGCTGGTTTAATTATTCCAGTTGTTATGACTATTTATCAAGATAGGTCATTTACATTTATTTTAAAAACTCCACCAGTTCCAGTACTTATTTTAAAAGCACTAGGCATTGAAAGTGGTAGTGGTAAGCCAAACCGAGATAAGGTTGGCAAATTAACAAAGGCACAAGTTAAAGAAATTGCCGAGTTAAAACTTAAAGACTTAAATACAACTAACATTGAGTCTGCTATGAGTATGGTTAAGGGCACTGCTAGAAGCATGGGCGTAACCGTTGAAGACTAAGGAAGGGGGGAGAGTAGAATGAAAGACGGAAAACGCTTAATTGAAGCTAAAAAGCTTGTAGATCATAGCAAAACTTACGATGTTGCAGATGCTATGGATACTGTTATTAAAACGGCAACTGCTAAGTTTGATGAAAGCATTGAATTGCATGTTAAACTTGGTGTAGATGGTAGAAACGCTGACCAACAAGTAAGAGGTACAGTTGTTCTTCCTCATGGTACTGGTAAGGAACGCAAAGTATTGGTTATTGCTAAGGGCGATAAGGCAACTGAAGCTACTAATGCTGGTGCAGACTTTGTTGGTGCAGAAGAAATGATTGCTAAAATACAAAACGAAAACTGGTTAGGATTTGACGCATGCATTACCACTCCTGATATGATGGGTCTAGTTGGTAGAATTGCTAAAATTCTTGGACCAAGAGGCTTAATGCCAAACCCAAAATCTGGTACTGTTACTGCCGATGTTACAAAGGCTATTAAAGATGTTAAAGCCGGTAAAGTTGAATATAGGCTAGACAAGAGCAACATTATTCACGTTATTGTTGGCAAAAAGAGTTTTGGTAAAGACAAACTTGTTGATAACTTTAACGCAATTATGGATGCTATTGTTAAGGCTAAACCACAAGCCGCAAAAGGTCAGTACTTAAAGAGTGTTAACATTGCTAGTACAATGGGGCCTGGAATTAAAGTTAACTATAAAATGGCATAATTTTAAACTCCAAGAAATTCTTGGAGTTTTCTTTTTTTATAATTACCTAATTTTAGACTTTTGCATATTTTAAAGTAGTAAGGGGTAAATTATAATGGAAGACAAGATAACTAGTGCGTATGAAGAATTTAATAGCCTGGGTGGTTATGCAGTTATAGAAGTTGATGATGAATATAACAGGTGCGGAGTAAGTTATTTTAACTGTGCTCACAAACTTTGTTATCATGGAGTTATGGGAAATTTGGCAACGACCTTAATAAGATCTGGTCTAGCTTCACCATATACCGATGATATAAGGGGTTTTAAGGCCGGGTCGGTACAAAATATAAACAAGTTTAAAACCTTAACACATAATTTAGAACACATTATGTTAAGAGGGTATGTTAAAACTGTTATAGTAAAAAAAATGGAAGATGGTTATGAGACTCTTGGTGTATTAAAAAATGGAGAACGTACCATTGTTCATAAAAATGCAGTCGCAGATTGTTTATATTCAATTTATAATAATGCAAGTTTTTGGACTTGTGGTGCAGAAGAAGAGCAAAAAATATAAATAAAATGGTTAAATTGTTATTAAAAAGTATTAAAAAGTAGTAGAAAACTATTGACAAATATTAATTTATGTTATAATATTATTTGCGTAAAAATAATATAGATGATGTGTGCCAAAGACGGCAAGTAGAGAATTTTCTTGTAAATCTTGTCTAGGAACAGAATAAAGAATAATAGCAATATGTTCTTCAGATGTTCGTTTGGGCATCTGAAGTTTTATTTTTAACAACTTTAGGAGGGTAAAAATGTCTGCAAACAGAGAAATTAAAGACAAAGTTGTTGAAGAGATTAAAAGCCGTGTTCAAAATGCAAAATCAGTTGTTCTAGTAGACTACAAGGGCTTAACTGTTGCACAAGACACCGAACTTAGAAACAAATTCCGTGCTAGTGGTTGTGAGTATAAAGTTTATAAAAACCGTTTGCTTAAAATCGCTTTTGACGAACTTGGAATTAAGTTTGACTCTAAACACTACGATGGGCCAACAGCACTTGCTACAAGTACCAATGATGTTGTTGCTCCTGCCAAAATCACCCAAGATGGCGAGACTAACTATAAAGTTATGAAAGCTAAATGTGGATATATTGAAGGCAAAGTTATGGAATATGATGAAATTAAAAGAATTGCATCTATTCCAAGCAAAGATGTACTTGTTGCACAATTACTTGGTATGTTACTAAATCCAATTCGTTCGCTTGCTGTTGTTTTGGATCAGGCTGCTAAGAAAAACGAAACAAAATAATTAGTTAAAATAAGCAAGAAAAACAAAAAAATAAAAATTAAGGAGATTATAAAAATGGCTGATATTAAGAAAATATTAGACGAAATTAAAGAGTTAACCGTTGTTGAATTAAACGAGTTAGTTAAATCATTAGAAGGTGAATTTGGTGTTAGCGCTGCTGCTATGGCAGTTGCTGCTCCTGCTGGTGCTGCTGCAGCTCCTGCTGAAGAAGAAAAGAGTGAATTTACAGTTGTACTTAAGGAAGTTGGTCCTAACAAGATTGCTGTTATTAAGGTTGTAAGAGAAATTACTGGTCTTGGCCTTGGTGAAGCTAAAGCTGTTGTTGACAATGCTCCAAGCACAATTAAAGAAAATGTTGCTAAAGAATCTGCAAACGAAATGGTTGCTAAGTTTAAAGAAGCAGGCGCAACTGTTGAATTAAAGTAGTTTTGTTGGTTACAATGGGGTCGCCCATTTTTCCATATTTACAAAAGATAAAATTTTTGTTTACTTAAGATAATGAAGTAAACTACTAAAGACAAAACCTATACACTAAAGATAAAGCCCTTGTGATTATCACAAGGGCTGTTTTGTTTGTATGATTTGGAAAATAAATAATATTTATTTTATTTTGGCAAAAAGGTGCTACATTCTATGGTATTATTATCAGGTTGAACACTTATGCCGTTGGCTTTGCATTTGCCTTGTTTATTAAACAGGCAGTTTGCTCGGCACAGCACTTCTACACTTGGTCTAACTAGTGGCTGAACTATTTCATCACTATATTCGGTTTTGTTCTCATCTTTGCTTTTAGTAAAAGTTTTGCATTCTGCATTTGAGCCTACCATTATGCACCTAGCATAACAATTGCAATTGCTGTTGTGTTCGCATTTACCACATTTACATTTTAAGTCTACCATTTGTTAATTCTCCTTTTTGTTTGTCTTAATCTATTTTTTCCAACACAAGTGAATTGTATTCAAAGTTAGTTGACATTATTTTGTCTTATTTGGTACAATTAATATAGGAAAGAAATTTGGAGTAAATTATGAAAGTTATTTTAACAAAAACAGTAAAAAATGTTGGTAAGGCAGGCGATGTTGTTAATGTTTCTGATGGCTACGCTCGAAATTTTTTGTTAAAACAGAATATGGCAATTGAGGCAACCAGCACTAACTTAAATGCAAATACAATGCAAAAAAAAGCTGAACAAAAGGCAAAAGATGAAGCACTTGAACAGGCTAAAGTGATTGCAAAGGAACTTAAGGGTAAAGAAGTGTATGTTAAAGCGGTAACTGGGAAAAGTGGCCAGTTATTTGGCTCTATAACTAATAAAGAAATTGCAGATGAATTATCTAAACTTGGTTATACCATAGATAAAAAGAAAATTGTGTTAGCTAGTCCTATTAAGTCGCTTGGCAGGTTTAATGTTGCTATTAAACTATACGCCGAAGTAACTACAACAATTGTTGTAATAGTTGAATAAATTAATAAAAGGCTAGGGCTTCCTAGTCTTTTTTAAGGAGTAGTATGGAAATTGTTGATGTTTTAAAGTTTTTTGGTGTAAGTGGGGTACAATCTTATAAATTATTTGGTAGTGGAAATATTAATACTACATATTTGGTTACAGCAAAAGACAAAAGATATTTGTTGCAGAAAATGAATCGTACGGCGATCCCAGATATTTATGGGGCACTTAACAATATCAAAATTGTAACTAGCCACTTATCGAGAAAGGGCGAGCGGACACTTGAACTTGTTAAAACGGTTAATGGGGAGCATAGCTTTGAAGATAGTGATGGTTATGTTTGGAGAATGTACCCATTTATTGAAAATTCAATTTCTTATGACCTTACTAATGACCCTAAAAAAATTAAGGAAATTGCTTTTGCCTTTGGCAAGTTTGATAGTGGGCTAAGGGATCTTGACCCATCTAAGCTTGTTGTTTCTGACCCATTGTTTCATAATACTCGCGATAAATATGAATTGCTGGAATCTGCTATTCAAGAAGATAGTGTTGGCAGAGTAAAATCTGCAGAAAAGACAATTACTTATTGTCGTAGTCTTATTAGTAAAGCGTTAAGTATGGGAATAGATTTGTTTGCTGTTGTTAAGGCAAAGGAAAAGGGCGAGTTGCCAATAAGGGTAGTTCATAATGATACTAAATTGAACAATTGCTTATTGAGCAAAACAACTGGCAAATATTTAGCTGTTATTGATCTTGACACTTGTATGCCAAGTACAATTTTAAATGATTATGGCGATGGTGTGAGAGCAAATACAAATGCAACAATTGAAGAAGAAAAAGACCTAAAGAAAGTTAAGATAGACCTAAAGAAATTTGAAGCTTTTACAACTGGTTTTTTAGATGGGTTTGGTGCGGTAAATTTAACTGAGACTGAAAAGAAATTGCTTTTAACTAGTTGTATTGCTATAACTTTTGAACTTGGCACAAGATTTTTACGAGATTATTTAGAAGGTGACCGTTTTTTTAGGATTAGATCTGATGATTCGAAGTTTAACTTGCAACGTGCAAATGTACAATTTAAACTTATGGATGATATGTTAAATCACCAGAGCGAAATGGATAAAATTATAAGAAATAGTTTGCAAGTTTGTGATTATAGCACAAATAGTTCATTAATTTAGGATTTTATTGAAAATTTTACTCTGCTGTGTTATTATACAAATAAATAATATTATTATTTCGAGCAAAAGATGAGAATTTTTAAGGCAGATAACAATAAAGATATTATTGATGCAATACTAGCAGAGGTTGCCGGCAAGGTAACAGACCATAATTGTAGTATTGTCCTTTTGGTGCCTGAAAAATTGTCGCTTTCAATTGAAAGAGAACTTTTGTTTCGTTCTCCAGTTAAGGCCATTACTAATGTTTCGGTAATTACCCCATCTAGGCTTCTGCATAAATTAATTAATTCTGATAGTAATTACATACCAAAGGAAGCGGGTGTTATGATTATCAAAAAGTTAATTTTAGATAATTATGACAAGTTGGTTTGCTTTAAAAAAACAGCAAAAACAATGGGCTTTGCCCAAAATATTTACGATACAATTAGCCAATTAAAAAACAGCAGGGTTACGCCCGAAGATTATTATGAACGAGTACAAAACGTTGGCACTTCGCTTAAAATTAAATTGCAAGATATATTTTTGCTTTATAGTGAATATGAAAAGTTTATTAGTCAAAAAAGTTTGATTGATGCATCAGACCGGTTTGACTTATTGGCATCTTTAATTTTAACCAGTCCACAAATTAAAAAGAGTGATTTTTATTGCTTTGGTTTTGATAATATGTCTAATTCTGGCATGCAGGTATTTAAGAATATTTGTAAAACGGCAAAGTCAGTTACCTTTGGCTGTGTGGATTTTTATGGAAAAAATAATAGTTATATTTATAAACCGGAGATGCTAGAAAATGTTAATAAACTGGCGGAAGAACTTTTAATTTTCCCAACAGAAATTATGTTAAATTCTAACAAAAATAGTGTTATGTCACACATAAGAGATAACCTATATGCTTATCCTTATTCAAAGAAAAAGATTACAAGTGAAGTAAATTTGCTTGAATGTAAAACAATTGAAGATGAAGTTAAGTTTGTTGCCGAAAGAATTAGGAGAAGAGTAATTGAAGATAAAGTTAGGCATGCTGATCTTGCGGTAATTTGTTCAAATTTAAATTCTTATGCTGGTACTATAAGAACCATTTTTGCCGATTATGAAATTCCTATTTTTATTGATGAACAAGAAAAATTTTCTTCGCACCCTTTGGTAAGGTTTTTTGTGAGTTTGTTTGGGTGTTATCGAAGGAATTTTGCTAGTGATGAGTTTATTGCATTATTTAAAAATTATTTTTGTGGACTAGAAGTTTCTGTGCAAAATGAATTGGAAAATTATATTAATAAATACGGAATAAATTATGATAAATTTAAAAGTCCATTTGATTACGGCAAAGAAGACAAAGAAGGGAATCCACTGGATAGTTATAAAATTGTTGAAACTGCAAGAATTGAAATTGTTGGAAAACTTTTAAATGTTTTTGATAAATTTAACGATGCAAAATGTTGTAGTGACCAAATAAAGGCAACCAAAAGCATTTTTGAAGAGTTTTTAATTGATGATAAAATTTCGACTTTTTCAGCCAAATTAGCAACCACAAAAGAATATGTAAATTATGAATTGACGAAACAGATTAAAGGTAAGTTCTTAAATTTGTTAGATATGATGGAAGATTGTCTTGGAACAACCAAACTTACTTTTGATGAGTTCTATTCAATATTTATGTCTGGTATTGAAGCAAATAAGGTAAGTTTAATTCCTACAACAATAGACAATTGCTTTGTTGGTGATTTTTCAACTAGTAAATTATACAGTTATAAAGATATTTATGTGCTTGGTGCAACAGAAGGAAGTTTTCCTGTTACAATGGATGATTGTGGCATCATTCTTGACAAGGAAATTGCAACATTGTCCGATAGTTTAAATAAAAAAATAGAGCCAACAATAAGAACTATTAATCAGAGAGAACGATATAAAGTAATTAGTTGTTTAGAGTCTTTTACTGAACATCTTGTTATTACCTACTCTAAAGTAAATGCAAACGGAGAAGAAACAAATCCAAGTTCTACTTTGTTAGATATTGCAAAGATTTTTTATGATAAAGACATAAATTCTGGCTTAGAGATTGTTCCGATTGAAAGGGTTAATCGCATAAAAACGCTTTATAGTGAAAAGGATAGGCAAAATGCATATGCATATGAGTTTGCAACAAAGAAAGTCGCTGAACATAAGTTGATGCAATTTTTAAGGGAATATAAAAAGAACAAAATATCGGCAAACTCTTTTGATGCAATTAATTCGCTTTTTGCAACTTTAAAAGAAGAAAATAAAAATTTTGAACCCAAAATAATTTCTTATGCCAACACAAGGCAAGATAAATTGTTAAATTCAAAACAGTTAATGTTTACAAACTCTAAAACAAGCATTTCGCAGTTAGAGTGCTATTTCTTGTGTCCGTTTAAGTTCTTTGCTGATTACGGCCTAAGAATTAAAGAGAAAGAAGAAAGCAACTTAAAATCGGTGGATTTTGGAAATTGTTTGCACAAAATTGCCGAGTTGTACATTAAAAATATAGATAAGTATGAATCCGGCAAAAGCATTGTTGAAAAGAAAAAAAGGTATCAAAAACTTATTGATTATGTTTTTGAGCAAGAAAAAATTAAGGTTGCAACAAACAAACACATTGTTTTGTTGCTTAAGAAGGAGGCAGAAAGGCTTATTCAAGCATTAAATTACCAATATCAATTATCTAATTTCAAACCTAAATATGAAGAGCTTGTTTTTGGTGAAAATGGTGATATTAGTGGTGTTGACCTTGGCAAAGGAATTATGCTTGAAGGTAAAATTGACCGAGTTGATGTCCTTGGTGATTGCTTTAGGGTAGTTGATTACAAAACAGGCAAAATCGACCTTAGAGCAAATAATATTTATTACGGCAATAAAATTCAGTTATTTATGTATCTTAATGCTCTTGCAACTAAAAACTTTAAGCCAGTTGGTAGTTTTTATTTTCCAATTAAAGATATTTTTAGTGATGAAGAAAATGGGGCAATATCTACTTATACAATGGAAGGTTACTATGTTGATGATATAGTAGTTGCCAAAAATATGGACACTTCACTTTCACTGGAGAACCCTGTTAGCAATTGTATAAAGGCGGTTGTTAAGCAAGATAAAAAAGCAAGTGAGACTAACGACCAGATTTTAAAGCAACAATCTTTTACTATGTCAGATATAACACTAGGGAAGATAATGGAATATTGCCTTAATATTTCCAAAAATGCGGTAGAAGAAATTTTGGCAGGAAACATTGCACCAACACCTCTTAAAATAAATGATGGCCTTGTATGTGATTATTGTAAATATAAAAATGTGTGTCGAAGAAATCAGCAAGACCCAATGTCGGTGCGTGTTGCGAAGCGAGGGATTGGTTTTGAGAACTTTGTTCAAACTGATGCACTCGGCAAGGAGTAATAAATAAATGGCAGAAAAAAGTACATCGCAAAAAAAAGAAAAGAAGTTAAGCATTGAACAGCAAAAATGCTTAGATGAACGAAATAAAAATCTTTTAGTATCGGCATCTGCTGGAAGTGGCAAAACTTTTATTATGATTGAACGCATAAAAAACCTTATAATTAACAAAGAGGCTAGCGTTTTAGATTTACTTGTTGTTACATTTACAAAAGCATCTGCATTAGAAATGAAGGCTAGACTTGTGGCTGGGCTAGAAAAATTACCGGAAAAAGACGATTATATTAAACAACAACTTTTTGATGTTAACATTGCCAACATATGCACCTTGCATAGTTTTTGTGCACGTCTTTTAAAAACCTATTTTTATGAAGTTGGTCTTGACCCTTCTTTTATAATGATTGATGAAATTGAAGGAAGACAACTAAAAGAAAAGGCTTTAACCAAACTTATTGATAATGCTTTTATGCGACAAGATGAAAAATTTTTTACGCTTTATGAAATGTTTTCTTCTAATCGTAAAGAAGATAATTTTAGGGAACTTATTATCTCTTTTTATGAGTATGCCTTAAATATGGTGGATTTTGACAGGTGGTTTGAAGAAAAAATTACCAGCGCATATGATTTAGATTTAAAGAAAAATATTTGTGCAAATTTTATTAATAGCACGATGATTGAAGAGTTTACATGGTTAAAACAAAGGGCAGATGAATTGTTGGAGCAATTTAATAACGATAAAGAAGAAAAACTAATTGCTTACCTTAACACATTGTATGTAAATTTGCTTAAAATTAAAGAGAATAACGACTTTGAACAAAATCGAAAAAATTCTATTATGTTTGAACCAATTGTTCAGCTTAGAGTTAAATGTGAAAAAGAAGAGAACAAGGAGCTTTTAAAAGAGTTCAGAGATAGTGTGGCAAGTGCGATAAAAAAGGCAGAAACGCTATATTTTGTTTCTAATGACAAGTTTATGGATAGGGTTTCTGTTGTTAAAGACCAAATTATTGCTCTTAAATCATATGTGGATGAATTTGCTGACATTTATGGTGAATTAAAACGAGAGAAAGTTGCACTTGACTATTCCGACCTTGAAAGATTTACCTTGCAATTACTTAGCAACAGTGAAATTCAACAAGTAATTAAAGAACGATTTAAGTATGTTTTTGTAGACGAATATCAGGACATTAACGAGGTTCAAGAGGCAATTTTGCAAGCGGTTTCTGGGGCGGATAATTTGTTTATGGTTGGAGATGTTAAACAAAGCATATACAGATTCCGCGGATCAGAACCTCAGATATTTGTTGATAAATACAATAGATTTAAGACTAATGCTGACCAACAAAATATGGCATTAGACTTAAACTGCAATTTTAGAAGCAATAAAGACATTCTAGATTTTTGCAACGAAGTATTTGCTCGGTCTATGACAAGTGATTTTGGTGGGGTTGATTACGCTAAAAATTCTATGCTTGTTAAGGGCGGAGATAATGTGTTATCGGTGGCGACAAGGGAAGACCCTGTTGTTAGCATTAATTTGATAGAAACAGTGCAGTCTAGGACACAATTGGAGGAGTTTTTAGAACCATATAGTGTAAAAAAACACAAAAATGAAGATGAAGAAGTTTTAAAACGGGCTTCAGTTGAAGGTAATATTTTAGCACAAAAGATTAACGAACTTGTAAAAAAAGATGTTTATATTGAAAAAGATGGAGAGAAACGCAAACTAGGGTACAATGATATAACGGTGTTAACAATTAGCCGTGGTGAATATCTTGAAGTTGTTTTAAAAGAACTTACAAAGCAAGGTATTCCATATTCATCAGATATTAAGCAAGATATTTTTGATGAATATAATATGAATGTTTTGAAAAGTTTATTAGAACTTATTGAAAATAGATATAACGATATTGCTTTGCTTGCGGTGCTTGGCTCTGATGTATTTACTTTTAGTTTAAATGACCTTGCCATAATAAGAAAAAACGACAAAACATCTAAATTTTTTTATCAAGCATTTGAAAATAGTTTAAATAACGAGGGTGTACCATCTTTAATAAGAGATAAAGTTTTTGATTTTATTAACACAATTAACAAGTTTAACTTTATAAGCAAGTTTACACCAGTAGATGAATTAATTAAAAGAGTAATAAAAGAAACAAAATTTAAAGAAGTTGTGTTACAGCAAGAAAATGGTGATGTTGTTATGTCTAACATAACTAAACTATTAAACTTTTTAAATGGTAAAAATTATAATGAGTCTTTAACAAAGTTTTTAGAAACACTTAAAGAAAATCCAATTTGTTTTGAAGAAGATTCTTTTGATAATGGTGTAAAAATTACTACTATACATCAAAGTAAGGGACTTGAATATCCCGTTGTTATGCTTATTGGTGCTGGCAGGCAACTATTAAACAGCAAAGACAGAAGCGAACTGCTGTTTTCTAGAAAACTTGGGCCGGCAATTCCTTATTTCAATTTAGAAGAACATGTAAAGTCTTGTACTTTAAATTCGCTTGCGATTTCAAATGAAAATGAAAGTGATGAACTTAAAGAAAAATTAAGATTATTGTATGTTGCCCTTACAAGAGCTGTTAATTATTTGTTCATATTTGGAAGAGTGGGGCAGTCTACAAAGTTAGTGAATCACAAACGTGCAAAGACTTTTTTAGATTGGATAATGCCAGTTGTGCAAGCTAAGCAGAATGGAGGAATGTTAACTTTTTCTAATTTTGAAGTGAATTATTTTAGTGCTGATGATACTATTGATTTGGCAGATGATAAAGAAGAAAAGAACTATAAGTTTGGTGTTGGTGATGAGAATTTTAAGTCTACCATTTCTAAGGTGCTAAATTATGAATATCCTTATAAAAAATCTACCGAAATGCCGGTTAAAACTTCGGTAAGCGAACTTATTAAAGAAGATGAAGAACAATCTTTTATTCCCAAACTTTTTGGTGGATTACCCAATGAATTGGCAATTGAAAAAGGTTTAGCATATCACCGTGTTATGCAACACATAGCACTGGATATAACAAGTGAAATTGGGGTTAAAGAAGCAATGGAACGACTTGTTAGCGAAGGTGTTTTGTTTGAAAGTGATTTGCAAACGGTTAACTATGTAGATATTTTTAAACTTATTAATTCTACTGTTATTAAAGATTGTATTAAGTCTTATTCAATATTAAGAGAAAAAGAATTTATTGCATTAACAAAACTTCCAAAATTAAAAGGTGAACAGACAGACTTAGATAGTGTTGTATTGCAAGGGGTAGTAGATTTAGTTGCAATTAACAAAAATAAAGCAATTGTTATAGACTTTAAAACAAATAATTGGAAAAAAGAAGAGAATTATATAAACACATATAAAAAACAACTGGATATGTATGCAAAAGTTATTGCCGAAAGTTATAAAATTAATGACGTTAAGGAATATATATATTCGTTTAACATGGGAAAATTTATTCCAATTAATTAAGATAATTTTTATAATTGTCTAAAAATATTCGACAAAAGTTTTTTTGCGTGATATAATTACCCTAAACAAATATTGTGGAGTAATTTTTGTATGTTTGAAACTTTGCGTACCGCATTTAAAGTGCTTGTAGCTAATTTAACCCAAGATAAACTTATTATAATTGGATTAGTTGTTCTTGGCCTTATGATTATTTGGAGCTTAACAACATTGCTTGTTAATAGCCAAGTAAGATTTAGAAGATCATGTTATAAAATAATAAGTTTTTTAAAAGACAACGAAGTTACTAGTGAAAACTACCCAAAGTTTATCAGGCTTTGGGCGGGTTTCCCTGCATCTATGCGTTTTGCATGGAAAAGATATGAAAATGCCAAGTCTGGCAAAGCAAGTGATTATCTTAATCAAAATGAATGTGTTGACCTTTACGTTTCCGGCGGTTTGCAAAAACAGAATCGTTCACTTATGAGGTCTTGTATTGCCGTTTGTGTGGCATTTATTGTTTTGTTTTCTATTTCAATAATAGGAACAACAACTTCTATTGGTGCCACAAATTGCGAGTTTACAACTTCTTTGGTTGTAGATATGCTTATTGTTCCATTTAGCTTATATTTGCTATTTATGGTAAACTATTATATTTACACAACAATAAGACATCAGCAATATAAAATTATGGTAGACGTCTTTTATGATTTGTTAGATTGTTTAGATGAAAAAATAGATTTTGATTCTATTTTTGGAAAAGACAACAAAACAATTGGTCTGGTTAGCAGTGTATATGAAAACGAAACAATGCAAATGCTAATTGAAAATGGTAAAAACAATCGAAATAAAAAGATGGACACAACAGAAGTTACCATGAGCGGAAATGGTGGCTTGACTCCACTTAAATCTGGGGTACTTGGTGTGGAAGACGTTAAAGATAGCACAAATAAAAATGTAATTAAAACAGATAAAGTAATCTCTAATAAATTATCTGAACCAGCAGGTGAAGCAGTCTTTAAAATTAAAAATGAAGCACAGTTTTTGGAAACTGTTAATCGTGTTGATGAACTTCTTGCTAAACTTGAAACAGAGAAAAAGGGCGAAAAACGTAAGGAACTTGAAGCTGAAGTTAACATTAAAATAAAAGCACTAACAGAATACAAACAAAAAGCTAAGACTAAAAAAGAATAAAATTTGGAGTTTATGTAATGAAAAAGAAAGTTGAAATAAAAAAGACAATGACACTAGATGAAGTTTTAAATTTAAACCCTAATGCAGAGGGCATATTAATGGGTTTTGGAATGCATTGTTTGGGTTGTCCGTCCGCATCGGGCGAGAGCATTGAACAGGCGGCCGCTGTACACGGTGTTGACGCAGACGCGCTTGTTGAAAAAATCAACGCATATCTCGCAAGCAAATAATTTTGCGTGCGCTGACCTCTGCCGAAACTCAAACGTACTACACTTGACCGTTTCAGCTTAGGTTTTTACAAAAACATTAAATTTTAAAAAAATTTGAAATAAACACTTGACAAATCAGCGGCAATATTATATAATAGTTGCCGTCTGTTTGTTATGTTGTATGATTCAATATTGTACAGACGGATACTGAACGGAGGTTTTATATGAAGCTCAATCTTTTGCCCATACTTAACTTTGACGGCAAAAAAATTCATATCGATGAGAAAGTTTCTGTTTCTCCGCGTCACGATGACACTTTTAAAATCTGTTCGCCCGTTGAATTTGACGGCACGGTTCAAAACGTTGGCGGCACAATTGAGCTTTGCGGCACTGCCGCGGCTTGGCTTAACCTAATCTGTGACCGCTGCGGCGAGGAGTATGAAACGACTCTTCGGTTTCCGATAGACGAAAGGTTTAAAAAAGCCGATGAATTTTCGGACGTTGACGACGACCCCGATATTTCAATGCTTAAGGGTACATCGATTGACCTTGACGAGATTATTTATACGAATCTGTTCCTTAATCTGCCGTCAAAACAACTGTGCAGTGATGATTGCAAAGGTTTGTGTCCGATATGCGGAGGCAACCTTAACAAGACCGACTGTGGATGCAAGAGCGACACAACCGACCCACGGTTCGACATTCTTGACAATCTGCTCGGAAAGTAAGTAGAATATGCAAGGTTCGCCTTGTTACGGGTTTCCCGTTATATTTAGTAATTATGAGAAAGAGGTGTATTACATTATGGCAGTTCCAAAGAGAAAAACATCAAAAGCCAGAAGAGATAAAAGGAGAGCTAATTGGAAGCTTTCTGTACCGGGAATGGTAAAGTGTCCTTCCTGCGGTGAGTTCAAAATGCCTCACAGAGCTTGCAGAGCTTGCGGTTCTTACAAGGGCAAAGAGGTTATTTCGGTTGAGGCGTAATGTCTTTATGAAATAATTTTCGGCTTTTAATGCATTATTGCGGCAAGGTGTTAATACCTTGCCGTTCTTTTTTATGCATTTTTTACTTGTAATCATAACAACTTTATGATATAATTATAATGTTGTATTATGCGTATAAGGTTTTATGTATGATACAAAATTCAGATATGAATCGGAGGTAATTGCCTGTGTCCGCAAGAATTGCGCACGTTGAACAAGACAGTCTCGCCGAGCTTGCCGGGCTGGCGGAAAACGACATAATACTCAGCATCAACGAGATTGAGATACATGATTACCTCGATTATATGTATGCGTCATGCGCCGAATCGGTCAATATCACATACAAAAGAAGCGGCGAAGATTATGAGGTTATCATCGACAACGATGACTTTGAACCGCTCGGCATCACGTTTGCCACCTTGCTCATTGATGAACCGATGTCATGCCGAAACAAATGTGTGTTCTGTTTCATCGACCAGCTTCCCAAAGGAATGCGCGAAACGTGCTATTTTAAAGATGATGACTATCGTCTATCCTTCCTTCAGGGGAACTATGTCACCATGACGAATATGACTGACGATGATGTCAAAAGGCTCGTTCGATACAACATTCCGCGCATAAACATCTCTGTTCACACAACCAATCCCGAACTCAGATGCAAGATGCTCAATAACAGGTTTGCCGGAAAGATTAACGAGTACCTGAAAATCTTAGCGGACGGCGGTCTGAACATCAATGCTCAAATCGTGCTTTGTCCGAATTATAATGACGGCGCCGAGCTTGACCGCACCATATCCGACATTGCGGCTTTGGGTGACAGCGTTGAAAGCGTATCGATAGTTCCGGTCGGCTTATCCGATTTTCGAAAAGGGCTTGCCGATTTAACAGGTTTTGATCCTACCTCTGCTGCCGCCGTAATAGAACAGGTTTCAAAATGGCAGAAAAAATTTCGCCGAGAGAGAGACACGGGGCTTATATACCTGTCCGATGAGTTCTATCTCAAAGCAAATATGCCTTTTCCCGATTACTCGGAATATGACGGCTTTCCGCAGATTGAAAACGGCGTTGGTTTGTGTGCGTCACTGATAAACGAATTTGACGAGGCGTGTGACGGAACAGCCGCGGAACTCGTTCCGAAACGCCGCAAAACGATTGCGACCGGGTTGGCGG
>CAJJIV010000003.1 GCA_905187655.1 uncultured Eubacteriales bacterium
TCTGATACTCCCCTATAAAAATGGCTATTTATCAACTGTTTGTTGTGACATAGCCATTTGTTATAATGCAAATACAAACAAGTGTTTGAAACTTAAAAATATAGGAGATTGTTATGGAAACAGAACAAAATTTGGCTTTAAATCAAGATTATTTAGAAACGGTGGACTTGTTTATGAAATTACCGTTTAACACTGCACTTACTGGTTACAAAATGCTGGTTACTGCAACTGTGCTAGCATTAAACAACACAAAACCAGTACTAAATTTATATAAAGACATTTATGAAGTAGTTGCTGAAAAATATTCAATAAATGCCAAGTGTGTTGAAAAATCAATTAGAGGGGTTATTACATCAATTTCAAATTACTGTGCAGTGTATAACGATCTAGAATTTCCAAATACATTAATAAAAAATGCAGTCAAAGAGGCAAGGCCAAAGGCGTTCATCTGTTCAATTTGCAACTACATTAAGTTTAAAAGATATCAAGAAAACTACCTTAAAAAGAATAATTCTAAAGATTAACAATAATATTTGCGACTTTAGTTGCTCTGTGTTAAAATTAATAAATAGAAATTTTATCTAAGGCGGAGCAATGGCAACAATATTAGACAACTTAAATGAAGAACAACGAAAACCTGCGGAAGTTATCAGTGGTCCGGTTTTAGTCACGGCTGGTGCAGGAAGTGGCAAAACCAGACTACTAACACACCGTATAGCGTATATGGTTAACGAATTAAATATCAGCCCCAAAAATATATTAGCAATAACTTTTACAAATAAAGCGGCAAATGAAATGAAAGACCGGATAACAAAATTAGTTAATGTGTCAGTTGATGATATGTGGATATCTACTTTTCATTCAATGTGTGGCAGAATTTTAAGGATGTTTGCAGAAAGAGTGGGACTAGGTAAAAATTTTAGTATCTATGGTGATACCGAGAAAGACAGATTAATAAAAAGATTACTTAAAGAGAATCCAAAGTTTTTAAATCTTGAAAAAAATTCACTTAAACCAGAAACAGTTGCTTTTCATATAAGCAATGCTAAAAATGAATTATATTCTCCCGATGAATATGCTGTAAAAATTAAAAATGAAAGAAATGCAGATATAATAATAAATGTTTACAGAAATTATCAAAAAGAACTATTGCAAGCAAATGCAGTGGATTTTGATGATATGCTTGTTAAAGCATATGAATTGCTAGAACAAAATGAAGATGTTTGTGAATATTTTCAGACAAAATTTCGTTATATTCATGTCGATGAATTTCAAGATACCAATGTTGTTCAGTACAAATTGGTTAGTTTATTGGGTCAGAAATATCATAATATTTTTGTTGTTGGTGATGAAGATCAGTGTATTTACTCTTGGCGTGGTGCTAAGTTTACTAACGTTGCAAAGTTTATTAATGACAATAAAGATATATCTATTTTTAAATTGGAACAAAATTATCGTTCAACAACTAGCATATTAAATACTGCAAATAAAATTATTGCAAATAATATAAACCGTATTGAAAAAAATCTTTGGACCGACAACAAAGAAGGTTCGGTTGTTAGGTTATTTACTGCCTATTCAGACCTAGAAGAGGCAGAATTTGTTGCATCAAAAATTAAGCAAATGGTAAATAATGGCGCACGGTATTCAGATTTTGCAGTTTTGATGCGTATAAACTCGTTGTCTCGTGTAGTGGAAGAAAAATGTTTAAACTATAATATTCCATATAAAGTGTATGGGGGTTTTAAGTTCTTTGAACGAAAAGAAGTAAAAGATGCGTTAAGTTACTTAAAGATAATTTCTAACCCAAAAGATACAGACAGTTTTATTAGAGTTTTAGCCTTTCCTAAAAAAGGAATTGGCGAGACTACAATAAATAAATTATTGCAAGTAAAAGAACAATTAAATTTAAGTTTGTTTGAAATTGCGGACTCAGGTGCTGGATTAGATGATGGAACAATAAAAAAACTTACTCCAATAATTAATCAGTTGAAAAGATATATTGAACAAAAAAATTCTGTACCACTTTCGAAACTATTTTCAGATATCATTGATGAATTTGGTTTAACTAGTTGTTTTTCTAAACAAATTGAAGAAGAATATTCCAAAATTTTAAATATACAAACATTGCAAAAATCAATTATTGAATTTGAAGAAGTTAATGAAGGTTCATCGCTTGATGATTATTTACAATCAATTACCCTTTCGAGAGATATTGATTCTATGGATGAAAATGAAGATTGTGTTTCGCTTATGACTATTCATTCTGCAAAAGGTCTAGAATTTAAGTATGTGTTTATAATTGGATTAGTAGAAGGAGTCTTGCCGTTATCTAGGGCGGTATACTCATTAGATCCTAATGACCTAGAAGAAGAGAGAAGACTTATGTATGTTGCATCTACTAGGGCTATGGAAGAATTATACTTTACCAGACCTACAAGTAAGTTTAATTTTGAAACTAAAAGGACTGAATCAACAATGCCATCAAGATTTTTAAAAGAGGCAGGCGTTGTTGGTATAACAAACAGCAGTGAAAACAATAACGACAATAGGGGAAATTCATATGGTGTAAATATGAACAAAACTTATAGATCTTCGGCGGATTTTGTAAGTTTAGATGAAGAAAACGAAGAACCAACAAAACCTGTTTCTGCTGATAAAATAAACAGTTATGCAAAATATAAAGTGGGTACAAAAGTTATGCATAAAAATTTTGGCATAGGCACTGTAATTGTTGGTGTAACCGATTATGTTGGAGCTTTTGTTACCATAAGGTTTGATTCTGTAGGTGTAAAGACTCTTTCACTTAAATTTGCACCGCTTGAAATTTTGGAGGGAAATTAATATGCAAGATAAAATTAAGCGGATGGAAGAATTAATTAAAATAATTAACAAGCATAATTACAATTATTATGTTTTGTTTAAGCCAACTATATCTGATAAAGAGTGGGATAAGTTATACTATGAACTTGTTGACTTAGAAAAAGAAACCGGTATAATTTTACCATCTTCACCAACTCAGAGAGTAGGTGGAGAAGTTTTGTCTTCTTTTAAAAAAAGAGAACATAAAATTCATATGTATTCATTAGATAAAGTTAGGTCATTTGATGAGCTTGAAAATTGGATTGAAGGAATACACAAAATAGATAAGAATACAAAATTTGCTCTTGAATATAAATTTGATGGACTTCAATTAGTGCTAGAATATGATAATGGGTATTTTGTTTCAGCTACAACAAGGGGAAATGGTCTTGTTGGAGAAGATGTAACAAGCCAAGTGAAAACCATAAAAAGTGTTCCACTAGAAATTCCATTTAAGCATAACCTAATTGTACAAGGTGAGGGAATGATGACAATGACCAATCTAAAAAAGTACAATGAACATGCAACAGAAGTTCTTAAAAATGCTCGAAATGGTGTAGCTGGTGCTATAAGAAATCTTGACCCAAAGGAAACGGCAAAACGCAATTTAGATTATTTTTGTTACTCAATTTTAAAGTGTGATGGCAAAAATTTTGAAACTCAAGAAGAAATTCACAACTTTCTTAAAGAAAATGGTTTTTTAACAGGAGATTATTTTAAAGTTTTTTCAACCATAGAAGAACTTAAACAAGAAATAGACAAAGTTGATTTAATCAAATACAAGCTAGACTGTATGATAGATGGCATGGTTATCAAAACTAATAACATTGCAAAACGAGAAGAAATAGGATATACAGCAAAGTTCCCTAAGTGGGCAATTGCATATAAATTTGAAGCACAAGAAGTTTCTACTATGCTTAATGATTGCATTTGGCAAGTTGGAAGAACAGGAAGAGTTACTCCAATTGCTTTGCTTGAACCAGTTGAACTTGCAGGGGCAACAATATCTCGCGCAACATTAAATAATATTAATGATATAGAAAAAAAGAATGTATTAATAAATAGCCGAGTTTTGATAAGGCGTAGTAATGAAGTAATACCAGAAGTGTTAGGACTTCTTGAAAGTTATTCAAACTCTAAAAAGATTACCGAGCCTAAAACCTGTCCTAGTTGTGGCACTAATTTAATAAAAAAAGGTCCATTATTGTTCTGTCCAAATAGAGATGGTTGTAAAGAACAAGTTGTAGACCGCATCTCTCATTTTACTGAAAGAAATGCGTTTAATATTGAAGGGTTAAGTATAAAAACTATTGAGCAAATGTACGAGATATTAAATGTACAAGAACCTAGTGATTTGTTTAAGCTTAATACTGATGATATTTTAAGGCTAGAAAAAACAAAGATAAAAAAAGCGGAAAAAATTATTAATGCAATTAATAAATCTAAAGAAGTAGACTTAAATCGTTTTATATTTGCACTGGGAATTCCTGAAGTAGGTTCTAAAACCGCAGATGTATTAGCGAAGCATTTTAAATGTCTTGATAATATTATAGATGCAAAAGTGCAAGACTTATGCCAAATTAACGATATAGGTGAAATTATGGCAAATGCAATTGTAGACTTTTTTAATAATTCGGACAATATAAAAGAAATTAAAAATCTACAAAAAGTCGGCGTAAAAATATTAAATAAAGAATCTAAAGAAGTTAAAGATAACTACTTTAAAGGCAAAAAGGTCGTTTTAACGGGTGGACTGGAATCTATGTCACGATCAAAAGCGACAGAACTTTTAACAAATTTTGGCGCCGAGAGTGTTTCGAGTGTTTCTAAAAATACTGACCTTGTAATAGTTGGCACTGATGCAGGTAGTAAATTAGACAAGGCAAAAGCTTTAAACATTAAGACGATAAATGAAGAAGAATTTTTAAAAATAATTGAAAACATTAAATAAGTTTGGTATAATGTAAAAATTATTAGTTATAAGGAAATACAAATGGATAAAGAATTAGTTTCTATTAAAGAAGTTGAACATATAGCCGAGTTATCTAGGTTAAATTTTTCAGAAGAACAGAAATTTAAAATGCAGAAAGATTTAACTGAGATTGTAGACTATTTTTTTGCAATTAAGTCAGTTGATACAAATGGTATAGATGCCATTAATAAACCAATTAGTGAACCTAGACCAGATGAGATTAAACAAGGCCTTACAAAAACACAAGTGGTGCAAAATGCTCCTTCCCATAATGCAAATTCATTTATTGTGCCAAGGGTTGTTGAATAAGGAGTAAAATATGAAGAACGAAGAAATCTTAAAATTATCATTGACTGACATTGTAGAAAAATTAAAAAATAAAGAACTTACTAGCTCTGAAGTAACTTCAATCTGTCTTGAACAAATTGAAGCGACAAATAGGCTTAACGCATTAATTTCAGTTAACAAAGAAATTGCAATGACCTATGCAAAAGAGAGTGATGAAAGATTACTAAATGGTACTGCACGAAAACTTGAAGGAGTTCCTATTGTTGTTAAAGACAACATATGTACTACCGATTATAAAACTACTTGTGCATCTAAAATGTTAGAGAATTACCTTAGCCCATATGAAGCAACTGTAGTAAAAAGATTAAAAGAAGCTGGTGCGGTAATTATTGGAAAGTCCAACTTAGATGAGTTTGCAATGGGTGGATCAGGCGAAAATAGTGCATTTGGAAAAACTTTAAACCCAGTGAACGAAGAATGTGTTCCAGGTGGTTCAAGCAGTGGAAGTGCAGCTAGTGTTGCAAGTTATGAATGTTATGGTGCACTTGGAAGTGATACTGGTGGTTCTATAAGGCTTCCTGCATCATTTTGTGGAGTAGTTGGCGTTAAACCAACTTATGGATTGGTATCAAGATATGGTCTTGTGGCTTTTGCTTCTTCATTAGACCAAATTGGGCCAATTGCACGAACAACGAAAGATTGTGCATTGCTTTTAGATTGCATTAAAGGCTATGATGAGAAAGATGGCACTTCAGTAAAACAAAACTATGGAGAATATATTTCAGAAATTAAACCGACAATTAAAGGCTTAAAAATTGGCGTTGCAAAAGAATATTTTAGCCTTCCTATGAACGCAGAAGTTAAAGAGGCAATTAACGCAGTTATACAATTTTATAAAGATAATGGTGCTGAAATTGTTGAAATAAATTTAAAAACAATAGATAAAGCACTTGCTGTCTATTACATTTTATCTTCTGCCGAAGCTGCAAGTAATTTATCTAGGTATGACGGTATTAAATATGGTATGCGTGCCACTAATTGCAAGAACTTATTAGATGTTTATTACAACAGTAGAACAGAAGGCTTTGGTGATGAAGTTAAAAGGCGTATAATGATAGGAAATTACTGCTTAAGTTCTGGTTATTACGATGCCTATTATAAAAAAGCATTACAAGTAAAAGAAGTGCTAAAAAATGAATTTAAAGAAGCATTTTCAATGGTAGATGCAATTATTTCTCCTGTAAGTTCTACTCCTGCGTTTAAATTTGGTTCTAAAACTTCGCCATTAGATATGTATTTAACCGACATTTATACTGTGCCAGTTAACATAGTTGGTGTGCCAGCGATTTCTTTCCCAGTTGCAAAAGACCGAACAGGACTTCCTATTGGCTGTCAATTAATTGCAAATAATTTTAACGAAAATGTTTTGTTTACATTAGCAACCTTCTACGAAGAAAATAATACAAGGGGCAAAAAATAATATGGAATATGATATAGTAATTGGGCTAGAAACCCATATTGAGTTAAATACAAAAACTAAAGTTTTTTGTTCTTGTGTCAATGAATTTGGTGGCGAACCAAATACACATTGTTGTGAAGTTTGTATTGGTTTACCAGGTGCTTTGCCAAGAGTTAATAAAGAAGCAATTAATAAAGCAATTACAATGGGTCTTGTTACACATTGTAATATTTCGCACAAATTTTATTTTGACCGAAAACATTATTTTTACCCAGATCTTGCAAAATCTTATCAGATATCACAAGATGGTTCACCAATTTGTACTAATGGTTACTTAGAAATAATAGGTGATAATGAGAAGTCTAAAAAAATAAGAATTAAGCAAATACATCTAGAAGAAGATGCTGGTAAACTTATCCACTCTCCACTTGGTGAAACTTATGTTGACTATAATAGGGGTGGTGTTCCACTTATTGAAATTGTATCTGAACCAGATTTAAGTTCTGTTACTGAAGCAATAACATATGTAACCGCCTTAAAAGACCTTGCAAAATCGGTCGGTGTTAGTGATGTTAAAATGGAACAAGGTTCGCTTAGATGTGATGTAAATGTTTCACTAAAACCAAAGGGGTCAACTGAATTTGGTACAAAGGTAGAAATGAAGAACATAAACTCATTTAAGGCAATTGAGCGTGCCATAAAGTATGAAGTGAATAGGCAGAGAGAACAATTAGCGGAAGGCAAAACAATTTTACAAGAAACAAGAAGATGGGATGATGCTAAAAATCAAAGTTTTACTATGCGTTCCAAGGAAGTTGCAAAAGATTATAGATTTTTCCCAGAACCAGATATAACTTTTACCGAAATTACTGATGAAGATATTTTAACTTTAAAAAATGCAATTCCTAAATTACCTAGTGAAATTAAACAAGATTTAATAGATAATTATCAATTAAATGATTATGATGCAAATTTAATTGCAAAAGATGCAGAAACAACAAAATTTTTCTACAATGTGGCTAAAGAATATAACCAATATAAAAAGATTGCAAATTGGATAACATCTGAAATTAATAAAAAACTTAATAGCGAGTTAATTCAAGAAATAATAATACCGGTAAATCCAATAGAATTTGCTAAAATGTTAAAAATGCTAGATAATAATGAAATAAGTCAACTTGGTGCAAGGACAATATTACTTGAACTTTGGGGCGGAAATGAAACAACCGATGAAATCATAAAAAGACTTGGTCTTAAGATTGAAAGCAATGATGGTGAATTAGAAGAGTTAATTAAAGGCATAGTTGAGTTGAATGAAAAGGCTGTTCAAGACTATAAAAATGGCAATAACAGAGCATTTGCGTTCTTTGTTGGTCAGGTTATGAAGGCTACAAAAGGTCAGGCAAATGCAACTAAAGTTAATGAGTTATTGAATAAATATTTAATGAAGTAAGGTAGGTATGCCAATGAGAAGTATGACAGGGTTTGGCAGAGGCGAATCCGAAAATTCTACACATAAAGTTACTGTCGATATAAAAAGTGTAAACGGAAAATTTTTAGATATTAATGTAAAAATGGGTAAGAACTTTTTATCAGTAGAAGAAGATATAAAAAATATAATTAAGGCAAAACAAACACGCGGAACAATTGATGTGTTTGTAAGCGTTTTAGATAAAGGGGTATCCGCTCCAACCCTTGTTATAAATTTCGATTTAGCCAAAGAAATTTATAATGAGTCTGCGAAAATATCAAGTCAATTAAATATTCCGAATAATATATCAGCCAAAGATTTGTTAAAATTTGATGATGTTATGGAAATTGATACAAACAGCATTGAAATAGAATCTATAAGTAAATTAATTAAGTTGGCAACCGAAGTTGCGGTTAATAATATGTCTGTTATGCAAGAAACAGAAGGGAAGAAGATGCAGGCTGATTTGAAAGACAAAATAAACCAAATGTCAAATGTTGTGGAGAAAATTAAGTCTTTTGCCCCAGAAGCCATTGAAGAATTTAGGAATAAATTGAAACAAAGAATAAGTGAAGCTCTTGTTGATACTTCGCTAGATATGAACAGATTTTTAAACGAAGTTGCTTATTATGTAGATAAATCCGATATAAATGAAGAAATTGTAAGACTACATAGTCACATAAATCAATTTAATAAGTTGATTTTAGACACTGACCCAGTTGGGAAAAGGCTTGAATTTTTAACACAAGAAATTACAAGAGAAATTAACACAACAGGTTCCAAAGTTTCAAATATTAATCTTACTACATTGGTTTTAGAAGCAAAAAATATTAATGAAACTATTAAAGAACAAATAAGAAATGTTGAATAAATTTCTAGGGCTACCAGGAGTATATTTTTTAGAAAAAAAGCATAAAAAGTATTTGTATCTACTTTTTTTATTATGATATAATTATAAGGTAAAAGGAGTGAGATTATGTCATTAAACGTACCGCCAATAGATAGCCTAATAAATAAAGCTGGGAATAAATATGCACTATCAGTTTTAGTAGCAAAAAGGGCTAAAGAAATTTCAGTTTCAAGAGCCGATTATTTCTTTGATCACAAAGATGTAAAACCAGTTAGTGTTGCAGCCAAAGAGTTTTATGATGGTGTAATTAAAAAGCCTGAAACTTTTTAGCATGTTATTTTAATGGTTCATTTTTTGGTTGGCGTATTTATTTACCCCAACCTTTTATTTTTTAAAGGAGAAAGATGTTTGCACAAGTAATTGTAGATATTGCTACATCTAATGTAGATAAAATTTTTGATTACAAATTAAATGAACCCATAAGTGTGGGCTCAAGAGTACTTGTGCCTTTTGGAAATCGTAAAATAGAAGGATATATTATATCCACTAGTGAAACAACCACCTATGATGAAGAAAAGATTAAGGATGTTATTAAACCTCTTGATGCTATGCCTGTCATAACAGAAGAACAACTTGAACTTGCCAAATTTATGAGTGCAAGGTTTTATATTGGCTACGCTGATTGTTTTAGGTTGTTTTTGCCTCCAGAACTAAGAAGTGGCAAAGTTAATGACATTTTTAAATCAATTTGCGTAATTACAAATAAAATCAAAGCAGAAGAATATCTTAATAATTTAACCAAACAAGCAAAAAAACAGGCCGAATTAATTAATTTACTTTTGGAAGCTTCTGAAGGTCTAGAACAAGCAGAGTTAAACAAGCTGTATTCTGCATCGGTAATAAAAAAACTAAAAGATGAAAAGATAGTAGAAGTTAAATTGCAACAAGTAAGAAGAAGCCCATACAAAGACTTAGAAACAACTGAAAATAATTCAGTTGTGCTTACACCATTACAAAATAAAGTTGTTAATGCAATAAAAAGTAACCCTAATTCAAGTTTCCTGTTACATGGAATTACTGGCAGTGGTAAAACTGAAGTGTATATGAATATTATTGAAGATACCATAAATAATGGCAAAACGGCAATAATGCTAGTACCAGAAATTTCGCTCACACCACAAGTATTGTTCAATTTTAGAAAAAGATTTGGTGACAGTGTGGCCTTGTTACATAGTGGCCTTAGCACAGGAGAAAGAT
Source organism: uncultured Eubacteriales bacterium (assembly GCA_905187655.1). GTDB lineage: Bacteria > Bacillota > Clostridia > Christensenellales > UBA1242 > UMGS1908. The sequence goes on from CAJJIV010000003.1 coordinate 10,160, forward strand.
TTGATGAGTGGAAACGAATTTTGCTTGGTGAAGCCAAAATAGTAGTTGGTGCAAGGTCTGCCATATTTTGTCCAATAAGGAATTTGGGTGTAATTGTAATTGATGAAGAGCACGAGCAGACTTATAATAGTGAATCTCATCCAAGATATGTTACTAGCGAAATAGCAGAAGAGCGAAGAAGATTAAATAATTGTACACTTATTCTTGGCAGTGCTACACCATCTATGGTTTCATATCATAAGGCGGTAACTGGGGAATATAAATTATTGGAAATGCTTGAAAGAGTTAATGGTAAAAAAATGCCATCTATTAATATTGTAGATATGGGCAGAGAAATAAGGCTTGGAAACCCAGATATTTTTTCAAATGCATTAAAAGAAGAACTTCAAAAATGCATAAATAATGGAAATCAGGCAATTTTGTTTATTAACCGCCGAGCCTTTGCTTCTTTTATTCAATGCAAGGAATGTGGTTGGGTTGCAAAATGTCCAGATTGTGATGTTTCACTTGCCTTACACAAAAGTGAAAATGCACTTAAATGCCATTATTGCGGTAACCGATTTAAAATTTTCAGTGAATGTCCTGAATGTGGTAGTGATAACTTAAAGTTTGGTTCAATAGGTACAGAAAAGGTAGTTGATGAACTAAAAAAAATGTTTCCTTCTGTAAATATTTTAAGAATGGATAATGATACCACCCGCACCAAAAACGCCCACTTAAATATACTAACAAAATTTAAAAACAAAGAGGCTCAAATATTGGTTGGAACACAAATGGTTGCAAAAGGGCATGACTTTCCTTCAGTTACATTAGTAGGGATATTAGAACCAGACTTAAGTTTGTACCATTCATCATACCTTTCTGCCGAAAAAACTTTTGCACTAGTTACGCAGGTTGCAGGTAGGGCAGGTAGGGCAGATAAGCAGGGAACAATAATTTTACAGACATATTCTCCCAATCATTATGTATATAAAATGGCAAGTAATTATGATTATCTTGCATTTTATAAAAAAGAAATTAATATAAGAGAAGTTACAAAATTTCCACCATTTTCTGTAATTGTTAGAATTTTGTTTACCAGTTGTGATGAACAACTTGCAATTTCCCTTTTAAAAGAGTATTATAATGAAGTACAAAGTTTAAAAGATAAATATGGTGACAATGCATTTATTTATCTTGGAAGAATGAAATCCCCTGTCAACAAAATAATGAAGAAGTATCGCTTTCAAATTATTATGCGACTTATGGTTGCAGAAAGTGATAACATCATAAAAGAATTATTTTTAATTGATAAGAAATTAAAAAATAAAAATGTGCAAACTTTTATAGAGGTAAATGCACAAGATTTTAGGTAAAGGTAGTTATGGCATATAGAAAAATATTAAGGATAGATAATCCAGAAGAAGAGCATTTTTTAAGAATGAAATCTAAACCTGTAGAAACGTTTGATGATCGATTGGCAGAATTGTTAGATGATATGCAAGAGACAGTTAGAAGAGCGGATGGTGCAGGTTTAAGTGCTGTACAAATTGGTGTTCTTAAACGAGTGTTTATAGCTATAGATGAAAATGGCCAATTTGTAGAATATGTCAATCCACAAATTTTGGAGCAGAGTGGTTCGTGTAAGCAACTTAACGAAGGCTGTTTAAGCGTTCCTAAGTACTATGGAAAAGTTAAACGACCAAACAAAGTAGTTGTTAAAGCGTTTGATCGAAAAGGTAATGAATTTACTAAAACATTAATTGGTTTTTCAAGTAAAGCGGTTTGTCATGAATATGACCATCTGGATGGTATACTATTTATAGATAAAGTAATGGACAATAATAATAAATAAGGAAACAGATTATATGAAAGTAATATTTTTGGGTACGCCAGAATTTTCTCTTCCAACGTTAGAAGCAATTTATACAAGCAAACATGAACTTATAGCAATAATTTCGCAACCTGATCGTGTGCAAGACCGAGGTAATAAGATTATATTTTCACCGGTGAAAGAGTTTGCGATTGAACACAATATTCCAATTTTGCAGTTTGAGAGAATATCTAGAGATGGAGTAGAATCCATAAAAAGTTTAGAGCCGGACATTATGGTTACGGCAAGCTATGGACAAATCCTTTCTCAGGAATTAATAGATATACCAAAGTATGGTATTATTAATGTGCATGCATCACTTTTACCAGACCTTAGAGGTGCTTCTCCTATCCAAACTGCAGTTATAAAAGGACTAAAAGAAACTGGTGTAACAATTATGCGTACCGAAGCAGGTCTTGACACGGGCGATATAATTTTATCTCGAAAAACATTTATTGGAGAAAATGAAACAGCTGGCGAGTTATCGGTGAGGCTTGCGCAAATGGGTGCGGAGTTATTAATTCAAGCTCTTGGTCAAATTGAAGAAGGCACGGCAGTTTATACAAAGCAATCTCATATAGATGCAGTTGTTACAAAACGTATTAGTAAAGAGGAAGGCAGAATAGTTTGGGAAAAGACAGCCGAGCAAATAAAATGTCAGATTTTAGGACAAAACCCATCACCAATTGCGTTTTCATTTTTAAATGATGTTTGCGTTAAAATATATAGAGCTCGTATGGTTAAGAACCCAAATATAACTGATACAAAATTTAAACCGGGAACGGTAATTGAACCAACTAGTGTAAAAAATGGTTTATTTGTTCAGTGTGGAAAGGGTGTTATTGAAATAACTGAATTACAATTTCCAGGTGGCAAAGTACTTAAAGCTACTGATGTATTAAACGGAAGAAAAATTAAACTTGGAGATTGCTTTGCTTTAAATGAAGAAATAAAAATATCTGATGCCCAATTGTTAACAAAAAAGGGCAAAATTGAAATAGTAAACAATAATAGATAATATAAGGAAAAAAATAGTGGCAGAAATATTATTAGATTATTCTTTAGAAGAAATAAAGGAAAAATTGGTTGGTCTTGGCTTAAAAAAGTTTAGAGCTACACAAGTTTTAGAGTGGTTAACTAATTATTATCCATTTGCAGAAATGTCTAATCTTAGTAAAGAAGACCGCACCATTTTGGCTGAAAAATTTATAGACCTTCCATTGCAAATTGAGAATTGTTATGAAAGTAAAGATGGAACAACTAAAAAGTTTTTATTTAAATTAATACAAACCAATGACCTTATTGAAGGCGTATTATTAAAGTATAAATATGGTTATTCACTTTGTGTTTCAACCGAAGTTGGTTGCCCAATGGGTTGTAAATTTTGTGCAAGTGGATTAGATGGCATTAAACGCCGATTGTCGGCAGGTGAAATCTTGTCGCAAGTGCTTGTAGTAAATAAGTATATTGGTGGCAATGCAACTGAACGAATGGTTACTAATATTGTTTTAATGGGAAGTGGCGAGCCTTTAGACAATTTTGATAATGTTGTGAAATTTGTAAAGTTAGTTCAAAGTACCAATAGCTTAAACATAAGTCCAAGAAAAATTTCGCTATCAACTTGTGGGTTGGTAGATAAAATTTATGATTTAACTAATTTAGATTTAAAATTAACATTAACAATATCTTTACATGCCACAACTGATGTAGTGCGTAAAAAGATTATGAAAGTGGCAAATGTCTATAGTATCAATGACCTTTTAACAGCACTTAAATATTATTACGAAAAGACAAATAAACGTATTATATTTGAGTACATTCTTTTAGATGTCAATACTACCGATGAAGATGTAAAAAATATTGTAAAAATTAGTCATATGTTTGATTGCCATTTTAATTTTATAAGGTATAATGAAGTTAAGGAGAGTGGTCTTAAAGGACTAAGTGAGCAAGATGTCCAAAAGTTCTTTAATAAAATTAAGTCGGCTGGCGTTTCAGCTACCATAAGAAGAACGCTTGGTTCTGATGTTGAAGGGGCTTGTGGACAATTAAGAAGACGAGTTCTTGCCGATAATCAATAAGGAGAGATTATGTTTAATTTTATTAAAATTTCGCCTAGCATTTTAGCAATTGACTACAAAAACGAAGAGATACTAACAGATGCATTAAAAAAGATACAAAATTCATATGCAACTTTTGTTCATCTAGATGTGATGGATGGGAAATTTGTACCAAATAAAACTTTTGATGAGAAATTTGTTGAACGAATAAAGAATAAAACAGATTTATTATTAGATGTTCATTTAATGATAAACAATCCAGAAGAAGAAGTTGAAAAGTATCTCAAAGCTGGTGCAGACATTTTAACTGTACACTATGAATCTTGCAAAAATTTATTAGAGACCCTAAAAACCATTAAAAAATATAATTGTCTTGCAGGGGTGGCAATTTGCCCAAGAACTCCTGCAATTAAATTGAAAGAGATTTTAAGAAGTGGATTAGTTGATATTGTTGTAGTAATGGGTGTAGAACCTGGGGACTGCGGTAGAGCTTTTATTCCTGGTTCAGCTGAAAAAGTTGCAGAAATAAAAGAACTTTGCAAAAGTGTAGAAGTAGAAGTAGATGGTGGAGTTACTGTTAAGAACTCTAAAATTTTGCGAAAATTGGGTGCGACTATTTTGGTGTCCGGCTCTACAATTTTTAATTCTAAGGATATAAACAAAACCATAAAAGAACTTAAAGGAAAAGATTATGGTTTAAAAATAAGAAAATTGTTTACCAAAAAGAATGACAATTAAACAAACTTTTAAAATTATCATATTATGGAATAGATAATTGGGTAAGGGGGCAAAATATGATAATTTGTGCAATAAAGGCACCAAAATCGGTGGGGAGTTTTTTAAAGTTATTTGTAAAAAGCTCCAATAATCAATCGCAAACTACTGATAAATAAATTTTATTCAACAACAAAAGAACCTGAAATTCTTCAGGTTCTTTTTGTGTTTTATATTAACTATAATAAAAGCAAAAAGTAAACTAATCGCTATTTTTGCTACCCTTAATACATTTTGTGCAAACATAAGCGCGTTGTGGTTTACCATCAACTTCTATTTGAACTTTTTGAACATTAGGGCTAGATACTTTTTTTGTTTTTAAATGAGAGTGGCTAACATTATTACCAGACATTTTGCCTTTACCACAGATTGAACAAACTCGACTCATAATATTCCTCCTAAACATTGGTAATTAAATACTCTAGGTATATTAGCATATTTATCAATTAATTGCAACACTTTTTTTAAATTTTTAATTATTTTTGACCATCTTGGCAAATAATTATTTAAAATGTTCTTGATTATTTAAAAAGTTTAGTGTACAATAGATATCGGTTTAATAGGGAGAATGCACCTTATTAATAAATTAAAGGAGATGTTTTTGTGGCAGTTTCTACTGAAAATTCAAATGGAAACATTACTATTTCTGATGAATCTATCGCTCTTGTTGTTGGTCATACTGCATTAGAGTGCTACGGTGTTGTAGATTTGGTTGCGCGTGGTCTTTATGAAAACTTTTTAGAACTGTTTAAAAAACGCTCTAAATCAAGAGGCATAAAGATTTTGACAATCGGAGATAGAATTCACATTGACCTAGATATCATCTTAAAGTATGGAGTATCTATAACCGCGGTTGCAGAATCTGTTCGCCGTTCGGTTAAGTACAACGTAGAACAATTTACCGGTATGATTGTAGATGCAATCAACATCAATGTAGTTGGTGTAAAGGTATAATTTGATGAGATATTAGGAGAAATATTTAATGGCCAAAAGTATAACTGGTGCCGTTTTTCGCAAAATGATAATTAGCGGTGCCAACTATTTAGAGAAAAACAAAGATTATGTAGATTCACTTAATGTGTTCCCTGTACCAGATGGAGATACTGGAACAAATATGTCCTTAACAATGCGTTCAGCTGTTAAGGAACTTAATATGGTAACAACAAATGAATTAGAACCACTTGCTAGTGCTGTTGCAAAAGGAGCGCTAAGAGGGGCAAGGGGAAATTCAGGTGTTATTTTATCACAAATATTAAAGGGCTTTACTACTGTAATAGCACATGAGAAGAGCATAACAACCAAAGTGTTTGCAAAGGCGCTTAAAGAAGGCTCTGCTGTTGCTTATGGTGCAGTTACGAAACCAAAAGAAGGAACAATTTTAACTGTAATAAGGCTAATGAGCGAAGAAGCGGTTAATCTTGCCAAAAAGTATACCGATTTAACAGAATTTTTGCAACATACCCTAGAAGCCGGTGAAGAAGTCTTAAAACAAACCCCAGAACTTTTGCCAGTACTTAAAAAGGCAGGTGTAGTTGATGCTGGTGGAAGAGGTTTACTAGTTATTCTTACTGGTTTTTATAATATGCTGTCAGGGACTGAAATTGAAAATGTTATAGATTTTGAACAGGACAAAATTCAGCAGTCAGAAAAGGCTTTTGAAACGGTTGATGTTGATTACACCGACCTGGCTGATATTGAATTTGCGTATTGCACTGAATTTTGGATCATTAACATTAATAAAAAAACAACTGAAGCTGATATAGACAAACTAAGAGAAAGTTTAATGGAGCTTGGCGATAGTGTTATCTGTATTGGTGACCTTAATGGCGTACATGTTCATGTTCACACCAATGAACCTGGTGTAGCACTATCAAAGGCTCTTCAATTAGGAGAAGTTGATACAATTAAAATTGAAAACATGTTAGAGCAATTTCGTTCACTTAAAAACAAACAACAAGAAGAAGAACTTAAACCAATTGGAATGGTATCAATTTGTGCAGGCTCTGGTCTTGCAGATATATTTAAGGATCTTAATGTTGACTATGTAATAGAAGGTGGTCAGACAATGAACCCAAGTGCAGAGGATATTGCTGCGGCGGTAGATAAGGTTCCTGCTGAAACGGTGTTTGTTCTTCCGAATAATAAAAACATAATTCTTGCTGCTGAACTTGCAAAAGACTTAACTCGTCGTAATTTGGTAGTAGTTCCTACTACTTCGGTTCCACAAGGAATTACTGCGGCCATTAATCTTAATACAGATGATTCTGTAGAAACCAATTTAACCAATATGACTGCATCAATTGATACAGTTTTGACCGGATCTGTAACTTATGCTGTAAGGTCTACTCATATTGATGGCTTTAAACTTAAAGAAGGCGACATTATTGGGTTAGACAACAAAAACATAGTCGCTAAGGGCGAAGATGTAGATGTTGTTACCGAACAAGTTATTGAAAAACTGATGAATGAGAACATAATGACGATAACGTTGTTCTATGGTGCCGAGGTGCAAGAGGCTGAAGCACAATTATTAACCGAGAAGATTGCCCAAAAGTATCCAGAAGTTGAGGTGGATTATCACTTCGGTGGTCAACCATTATATTACTATATGATATCTTTAGAATAATTTAATTGAAAACATTTTAAGCAAAACACTAGGCGAGTATTCCTAGTGTTTTTATTTTGTATATAAATTAAATATGTGTTAAAATGTTGTTATGGAATTAAAAGATATAAGTGGCATAGGGAAAGTTAGGCTTAGTAAATTTCAAAGTAACGGAATAAATTCGGTTGCCGATTTACTAAATTATTACCCATATAAGTATTACGATTTTACTGCTTCATCGGTATATAATAAGCAGAATAAACAATTTATTACAATTAAGGCTAAAGTTGTAGGGCCTGCAAAAGCGGTGTTTTTTGGTGGTAAAAGTTACGCTATTTGCAAGATGGAAGACACAGACTGCAATATGTTTAATGCTATTTGGTACAATCAACCTTTTATGAAAAACAACTTAACTGAAGGGGTTGTATACTTTTTGTATGGTGCGGTAAATAACAAAAACCAATTTGTAGTAAATAAATCGTTTAGAGCTGATAATACCGAAACCAATATTGTTCCTGTTTATAAACCATTAGATGGTGTGTCATCTGGAACAATAAGAAATTGCATTAATGAAGTATTAAAAAGTGCAGAGTGTGTAAAATCTTTGTTACCACAAAATATAGAAGAGAACAACAAGTTTATGCCGTTATTGCAGGCATATAACAATATTCACAATTGCAAGACCACTGACATCATTGAAGAAGCAAAAGAAAGGGTTGGATTTGAAAATTTATTGATTTTTGCAGGACTAGAAGAATCACTAAAGAAAGATAAAATTCAAAAGATGTTTAATTATAGGCCAATCGATACAGCAGAATTTGAAAAAGTTAGCGGTATTTCACTAACGTCAAGCCAATTAAAAGCGATAAAGGATTGCTATGCTGACATGGATTCTAAGATTAGCATGAATAGGTTAATATTAGGCGATGTTGGTTCTGGCAAAACAATGGTTGCATTTGCATGTGCGTATAAAGCTACACAGTCAAATGGGCAGGCAGTTTTATTGTGTCCTACTGAAATTCTTGCAAGTCAGCATTTTGCTAATGCATTTAAGATTTGGAAGGCAGGTGAAGTAAAATTGCTTATTGGTTCAACACGCAATGCTGAAAAGAATACAATTAAAGAAGAACTTAAGACAGGTAAAATTAAATTTTTAATTTCTACTCATGCATGTCTTAATGATAATGTTGAGTTTAATAACCTTATGCTAGTTATAACCGATGAACAACACCGCTTTGGTGTGGCACAAAGGGCAAAACTAAGTAAAAAACGAGATTGTGCTGACACAATATTATTAAGTGCAACGCCAATACCAAGGAGCCTTTCTTTAGTATTATTTGGTGGTCTTAATGTTAGTGAACTTGCCGAAAGGCCAAATGGTGAGAGCAAAATTCAAACAAACATTGTACCCAATTCTAAACTTAAAGATATGTGGAGATTTATAGCTGAAAGAGTAAACAACGAAAACGGAAAGGTTTTTGTTATTGTTCCACGCATAAACAAGGGTGCGGAAAATGAAGATAGAGCTCTTTTGTCCGTTGCCGATGCAGAAGAAGAAATTAAAAGTTTAAATCTTTTTGATAAGGATAGTATAGGTGTTGTGCATGGTAAAATGACTCAAAATGAGAAAGAAAATGTTATGGCAAGTTTTAAGTCGGGCAAGATAAGAATATTAATTTCTACAACTGTTGTAGAAGTAGGTGTAGATGTTAAAGATGCAAACATAATGGTTATATATAATGCTGATAATTTTGGGCTTGCAACTTTACACCAACTTAGGGGCAGAGTTGGAAGAGATGGTAGAGAAGGTTATTGTTTTTGTGTTGTTGGTGCGGTTAGTGATGTTACAGCAAGAAGATTAAAGGTATTTAAGATGAACAATAATGGTTTAAAAATAGCCGAAGAGGATCTTAAGTTACGCGGAGCAGGGACGATGTATGGGACAAACCAGCATGGTTTTAACGAGTTATATTCTGTTGTAAATTTTAGTGTAGAGGGATACAAGGTTGCACAAAAAATATTTTCAGAATTGCCTAAAATTGAACAGCAGAACATAATAAGTATTGCAGAATCTAAATTTGGCGAAATTTACAAACAGATTGTTTTTAATTGATTAGTTTTAAAGAATTATTTTACAAAATATTAACATTGTGATATAATTTTGCTAAAGAGAGGAGAACAAAATGAGAGACGAAGAACTATTTTTAGATGCAGAAGCATTTAGGAAGCAATTAAGAAACTGCTCGTACAGGGATCTTGTTAAAATAAAGACAGAGTTAGAAGAGCTTTTTAATTTATGTGAAAAGCGAATTCCAATTCAGCAGAGCGGAAGGAATGCAAAGGGTGGTTCTAGTTACGATTATCCACTTGCTTATACAAAAAAAGTAAAATTAAATGCTGATGAAAAACTTAAAATTTTGAATGAAGAGTTGGAAACTAAACAGCAATTACAAAAGTAATTTTAAAAACTTAAAAAAAACACTTGATTATTTATTTATAGTATGTTAAAATCTTTCTTGTGCTTGACACAGGGATGTGTAATGCATCAAAGATTTTATTTTTGCGGGAGTGGCTCAGTGGTAGAGCGTTGCCTTGCCAAGGCAAATGTCGCGGGTTCGAATCCCGTCTTCCGCTCCAAAATTATGCAAAGACCTTATTCTATTGAATAAGGTTTTTTGTATATAAAACTGACTTTATTACTTTTTACGGTCTTATGATTTTAATATTAGTAATTTAGAGTTTATTTAGTAAAGGTGGAAAATTATGAAAAGAATATTAGCAATCAGCGATACTCATGGGGCAAAAGTTGCAATTGAAAAGGTTTTAGAAGTTAAGCATGATTATCTTTTCTTCATGGGTGATGGATTAAGAGATGTTGAAGAAATAAACGAAGAACATTTTTATAAAGTTGCAGGGAATTGTGATACTTTTAATATCTTTGAGCCTGAGGTTGATACATTTGTTATAGATGGTGTAAAAGTTTTTATAACGCATGGCCATAAATTTAAAGCAAGATATTCACTATCACTTTTGTTAAAAGAAGCAAAAGATAGGGGTGCAAATTTAGTTTGTTTTGGTCACACACACTGTCCTATGATTAAAGAAATTGATGGTTTAATGGTTATAAATCCAGGCTCTCTTAAAAATGGTAATTACGCATTAATAATGATCAATGATGGAAAGATAACCGCAGAACTAAAACGACTAGATTAAATGGGAAAAATCTATTTGAAAAATTTATAAATAATGGTATACTAAACTTATGGGTTTAGATTTTTCATTGTGTTATAAAAAAGAAGATATATTTTTACTTTGTAATTTCGTTAAAGAGAATTACACGGAGCTTTGTAATAAGAATTTACAGGGCATTTCAATGGTTGTAAAAAAACAAATCTTAAATACTAAACTTTCTAATCCTGAACAAATGCTAAAATTAATAACTGAAAATCGTTGGGTGTCAGTTATAGTTCGCTTTGACAAACAAGTAATTGGAGCATCAATTATTGAACCCAAAACAGGGAAAATATTGTTTTTAGGAGCTAATTTTTCTGGTCTACAAGAACAAGTTTTAAGAGCATTAATGAAAAAAATAATTGATATTAATATTTTCAACGTTAATGTAGATAAATATAAAATTGATGCAATTATGGGATATGTGGAAATTTATGAAAAAATAGGCTTTACAAAAACCGCGGAAGAAGTTACAATTAACGGAATTACCTTTACTCATATGGAATATAATGTTGACCAAAGTGGAATAGAAAATGATAATTTATAGTTGGTGAAAATTATGGAAATTAATGTTATAAATTTATTGAATACAAAGTTACAATCTGCATTAGAACGTTGCGGAATTAGTCACAGTGGAAACTGTGTAACTTTTAGCAATCGCCCAGACATAGCAGACTTTCAGAGCAATGTTTGTTTTGTTCTGTCTAAGCAATTAAGAAAACGTCCGGATGAAATTGCCGAGCAAATTATTAATAACTTAGATTCTGAAGTAGTGTCTTTGTTTGATGTACAACTTTGTGCCCCAGCGTTTATTAATTTCAAGCTTAAAAGTTGTGCTGTTTCTAAGTTTTTAAATGAGTACTTAAGTGGTTCCAATTTTGAACAGGTAGGACAAGGCAAGACCGTTGTACTTGATTATGGTGGAGCAAACATTGCCAAGGAACTTCATATGGGACATTTGCGTTCTCCAATTATTGGAGAAAGTTTAAAAAGAATATATTCATTGTTTGGTTATAAAACAATATCGGATGTCCATCTTGGAGATTGGGGCTTGCAAATGGGGCTTGTTATGGCAATGCTAGATGAACTTAATATGCTTGGATATTATTTTGGGAAAGGTGGTAACAAGCCTGAAATTACGCTTGATTTTTTAAATGAAAATTACCCCAAGGCAAGTAAGCGAAGCAAAGTTGATGCTGAATTTAAGACAAAAGCAGAAACTTTTACTTTGTATTTACAGCAATTAAAGGAACCATATTACACAATTTGGAAGGACATTAAAGAAGTTTCTGTTGTTGCAATAAAACGGAATTATGAAAATCTTAACTGTAACTTCGATTTATGGTATGGTGAAAGTGATGCCCAAAAATATATAAAACAAACTATAGAAACTTTTATAAAAAAGGGTCTTACCCATGAAAGTGAAGATGCTTTGGTTGTTGATGTCAAAAGGGAAGGTGAGCACATTCCTATACCTAAAAAAGATCCAAATGACCCAAATGAAAAGCAACTTTATAAAAATCCTATGCCTCCTGTAATCATAAAAAAACATAATGGTGGTGACCTTTATGCAACTACCGACCTTGCCACTATTGTACAAAGAGTAAACGACAATAAAAATTTGTCAGAAATTATTTATGTTACCGATAAAAGACAAGCTAATCACTTTGAAGGAGTTTTTAGAGCATCAAGAATGGCTGGGCTTGTTCCAGAGAGTGTTAAGCTTACTCATGTTGGGTATGGGACAATGAACGGAAAAGATGGAAAGCCTTTTAAAACTCGTGATGGTGGGGTTGTTAAGCTAGAAGATGTTATTAATTTAGTTACCAACAAAGCAAAAGAAAAATTAGTTAGCAATGGAGTTGATGTTAGTTGTGCGACACTAGCAAGGCAAATTGGTGTTGGTGCTATGAAATTTGGTGATTTGTCTAACGAAACTTCAAGAGACTATGTATTTGACCTTGATAGTTTTATGTCTTTTGAAGGAAAGACTGGCCCATATCTTCAGTATACTGCAGTAAGAATTAAATCTTTGCTTGAAAAAGCAGGGAAATTTGAGGCTAAAATTACCGAGTCTGGCGAATATGAACATAAAATTTTGATAGACATATTTAAACAAGAAGACGCCTTTGTTAATGCATTACAAGATTTATCACCTAATCTAATTTGCATTGCTACATATAATCTTGCAAGTACTTTTTCTAATTTTTATAACAATGTTAGAGTTTTAAGCGAACAAGATAGAAATAAAAGAAACAGCTTACTTTCGCTATCTAAACTTGTTTTGAATAAAATATCTTTAGGACTAGATTGTCTTGCAATAGACATTCCGGACAAAATGTAATATGAAAAAAATTAAATTATTGTTACACTGTTGCTGTGCCCCATGCAGTACAAGTGTTGTAGAAAGGCTTTTGGCTGAAGACAAATATGATATTACAATGTACTATTACAACCCAAATATTTTGCCACAAGTTGAGTATGATAAAAGGAAAGAAGAGTTAATTAGACTAAATAAAGAAGTTTACCCTATGACAAGTCTTGTTATTGCTGAATATAATCCAAATGTTTTTTTTAATGCAATAAAGGGTAAAGAAACTTTAGGTGAAGGTTCTATTAGATGTTTTTCATGTATAGAACTAAGACTACAACAGACTGCTAAATATGCAAAAGAAAATGGGTATGAACTATTTGCAACAACGCTATCAGTTAGTCCTCACAAAAATGCCGAATTAATAAATAATATTGGTAAAACTCTTGAAGAAAAGTTTGATATTAATTATTTAGTTAGCGATTTTAAAAAGAAAGATGGATTTAAACGAAGTATTGAGCTGTGTAAAAAATATAATATTTACAGACAAAATTATTGTGGGTGTAATTTATAATGAAATTTAACGCAAAAAAAGACATATCAGTTCAAATTATTGTTTATTTGCTAACTGCAATAATAATATCTGCCTTGGTAGCTTATGCTTATTTCTTTGGAAGTTATCTTATTGTGGCTATATTATTCTCTATTTTGGCAATTTTTATAGTGTTATTTTTAATAATGTTTTATGGTGCTATTTACGAAATTGGTGAAGAATATTTGGTTGCAAAATTAGGGTTTATTAAAATAGAAGTGAACTTAATTGATATAAAAGAAGTAACGGAAGTTAAAAATTTTAAATTTTCATTTGCAACTTCAAGAAATAGACTTGAAATTAGGTTTGGAGATACCAAAAAGAAGTGGGGCAAGATTTATATTTCACCGCAAAATATGCAAGATTTTAAGGACAAATTAGAACTAAAAATTGAAAGAGCGAAACAAACGACTTATTAATTAAAAGGAAGGTTAAATGAAGAAACCATTTATAATAAGATTCTTATTTTGTTTGTTGTTTATAGTGCTTTTGCCACTATTTATTATTAGTGGAATTTTTAAGGGAATAGCAAGGTTGGTCAAACATTCCAAGTGGAAGAAAAATAAATTTACAGTTAATGATTTTATAAACAATTCAAGCATAGAAAAAATTGATATTATGCAAGGCTACCAGTTTGAAACATTTTTAAAAACAATGTTCTTTTATTTAGGGTATAACGTTGAAACTACGGCAAGGACAGGTGACTACGGCGCCGACCTTGTACTTAACAAAGATGGCGTTAAAATAGTTGTGCAAGCCAAGCGCTATTCTAAGAATGTTAATTCAAAAAGTGTGCAAGAAGTTCTTGTTGCAAAGACGCATTACAATGCAACTGAATGTATGGTTGTAACCAATTCCCAGTTTACTAAAGAAGCTGAACAGGTTGCTTATGAGAATAATGTTATTTTAGTTGATAGAACAAATCTTATTTCACTTATAGGTGAAGCAAAAGATAAAATATCGGAACTTTATGGCGAAAAAAATGTTGAAATGCAAGAAAATATGGTCGCCTTTAATGAGAATTTTGACAATAATTTAAAATTTAGAATTTAATTAATTTTTGAGTAGTATTTTTAGATAGAAAATTCATACACTAACATTAGGAGTATGAATTTTTTTATGAGTGAATATTGTGTAGTTTTCTCTAAATCTAATAGTGATATGTTTTTATATTTTTGGAAAAAATTTGAACAAGAAATAAGTTTTCTAAGAAATGTTTTAGTAAAAAACGATGATGAAAACATTAAACTTATTTTTAGCATAAAAAAGGGTTCCAAAGGTGAAAAAGAGAAAATAACAGCACTTTTGGCTGAGAGTTTGGTGCTTTTTTATAAGACAAACTATATTTATGAACATTTAAATTTGCCTGAAAATTTTTGTGAATATAAGGATGCGCTGTGTAAATCATTAGCAGTTTTTGATAGACAAGAGGATATAGAAGAGGCAAAGCTAAAATTAGAACTAAGCGATCATATAAATATAAACTCTGTTTACTTTTTTCTTATGCCTGAATTAAGAGAAAAGTGGCAGGGAATTTGTGATTTATTTCATCAAAATATGTGTTATATGCTTCAAAGTGACAGTTTTGTTGAATTAATAAAATATTTAATAACAGTAACCGAGCCATCGGCAGAAAGTGTTTATGTTTATGTGTTTAATTCTAAGGTGTTTTTGCGTGACAAAATGGGCGAAAATTTGACTGACCCTATAAAAATTGAAACAAATTTTTTGGCAATGGTAGTTAGCGAACTTATTATTTTAGCACCTGAAAACATTATAATTAAATACAGCAATGTACAAAATCCCGAATTAACAGATACATTAAAAACCATCTTTACTAATAAAGTCGTAGTCGGCGCTTGACAAAACTATTTTTATTGGGTACAATTGTATCGGAAATTTTTGCCCAAAACTTACATAAGAAATAGTTTGTATTTATTATGTAAATTTTCATAGAGCATTATAAAAGGAATGAATTATGAAAATTACACTAAAAGACAACGAGGTTGCAGAAGTACCACGTGGCACTACTGTATTAAAACTTGCCGAAGGTATTTCGGCTAGTCTTGCTAAAAATGTAATTTGTGGCAGAGTTAATGGAAAACTTGTAGATGTAAATTCTACTATTAATAAAAATTGTAAAATAGAAATTATTACAAAAAAGCACGATGAAGCCTTAATTGTTCTAAGGCGAAGTGCTGGTGAGATTTTGGCACACGCCGTAAAGACAGCGTATCCAAGTGTAAAGCTTGCTGGCTGCGGTATTGAAGGTAATAATTTTTATTATGACTTTGATTTTAAAACGGCTTTTTCTACTGAAAACCTTGCCCTTATTGAAGATGAAATGAAAAAAATTATTAGGGCAAATTTTTATTTTGAACGTTCTGTTATTTCAAAAGACGAAGCAATTGCAATTTTAGAAGATACAACTGAAACATTTAAGTTAGAGCAGGTGGGATTAAGCGAGCAGAGTTTTTTAACACTCTACAAGGAAGGCGATTTTAGTGATATTTGTGAAGGTCCGCTTGTCTTAAGTACGTCATTTATTAAGGCGTTTAAGTTGCTGTCGGTTGAGCAAGTGTATTGGCAAAATGATTCTAGTAACAAAAAATTAACCAGGATATATGGAACTGCTTTTTTTAGCCAAGCAGAACTAAAAAAACATCTTTATACTTTAGCAGAGTCTTCTAGAAGAAATCATCTTAAAATAGGCAAGGAATTGGATCTATTTGTTTCTTCAACAGAAAATGACACTTCGGGTTTGGTTTACTGGAAGCAAAATGGAGTTAATTTAATAAATACCCTTATTGGTTTTGAAAGAAATTTGCAAAATGAATATGGTTATACCGAAATTTCCTCACCAATTTTGGTCAGTGTAGAAAGTGAAGATGGGAAAGAGCCTTCTTTTAAAACAGACTCAGAAATGGCAGTTAAAACAAAAAATTGTTTACAATCGGCTATATATTATAAAGATAAGCCCCGTGACGTTAAAGATTTACCTCTTAGATTGTCTTGCTATGACATATTACACCGAGATGAAGAGAATGATAAGCTTAATGGTTTATTCAAGTTAAAGGAGTTTCGGCAAGATGATGCACATATTTTTGTTGCTCTTGAACAACTAGATGCAGAATTAAAGAATATTTTTGAGTTGACCGAAAAAGTTTATAAGGCGTTTGGCATCAAATATAAAGCGGAATTAATTTTAAATACAAAAGAAGTTAAAAAAAATGATGATAGTGCTTTTGTGTTATCTACAATTATAGAATTTCTAAACAAAAAATTTGGTGAAGGTTGTTATAAAATTTCGGTTAACGAAGCCAATCCTGAAACAAGAATAGTATTAGTGCTTAAAGATGTGTTGAATAGAGAGTGGAAGACTGGAGTGTTTAAATTTGACTTAAATTATGCCAAAATTAACGACTTATTTTATGAAAATAGTCTTGGTCAATCTAAGTGTCCATTACTTATTCACCGAACAATTTATGGCAGTATTGAGCGATTTATAGGGCTAATTTTGGAACACTTTAATGGTGATTTGCCATTCTGGGTTGCCCCTGTGCAAGTTGGAATTGCTTATGAAAGTTCAAAGTGCAAACCCTATGCTGAAAAAATATTTAAATTCTTAAATGCAATTAACATAAGAACTAAGCTTTCATTAAGTGTTGGAACAACTAAGCCTATAAAAGAATTACAGCAACTTAAAGTGCCTTTTGTTTTTGTGATTGGCAATGAAGAGACTAAATCTAAAACTATATCTGCACTAATAAGAAATGATGGTAAATTTGAACAGATAGATGCAAAGTTGGTTGCTGAAAAATTAAATGAATTAAACACATCTAGAAGTTTGAATTTAATTAATCATTTTAAGAAATAGATGTAAATTTAATTTGTTTTTTGTTCGTTTATGCTTGACAAAATGGTTGGTGTATAGTATATTATACATATTGAAACAAGTAGAATATATTTCTCACCAACCGAATGAAACATTTTTGTTGGTAACAACTTAATTATAATTTATTATTTTGGTAAATACCAGATAAGTTTAAGTTTGGAGAAATAGAGTGAATATTTGTTTCACTCTAATTTTTTATTTTTGGGAGGATATTTATTATCGCTAAGATAGAAACAGAAATCAATTTTGACATAACCGATAAGGAAGTAAGGGTTATTGGTTCAGATGGTCAGCAACTTGGTATTATGTCAAGTGCAGAAGCCAACAAAAAAGCGGAAGAAGCTGGGCTAGATTTGGTTAAAATATCGCCAAATGCAGTACCACCAGTATGCCGAATTATGGATTATGGCAAATATCGATTTGATCAAGCAAAAAAATTAAAAGAACTTAAAAAAAATCAAAAGACTATTGAAATTAAAGAAATTCAATTATCTATGACTATTGAACTTCATGATATGGAAGTTAAAGCAAAAAATGCTTTAAAATTTCTTAATAATGGAGACAAAGTTAAAGTTGTTTTAAGAATGAGAGGCCGTCAGCAGGCTTATTTCGCTAAAGGCATTGAAATTGTTAATCAATTTTGTTCAATGTTAAGCGAAGCGGGTGATAAGGAGACCGAACCAAAAGTAGAAGGAAGGAACGTTGTTGCTATGGTAGTTCCTGCTAAAAAAAGTAAATAAATTATTTAAACAAGGAGAAATTTAATTATGCCAAAACAGAAAAACAATAGTGCTGCTAAAAAAAGATTTAATGTTTTACCATCTGGTAAGGTAAAAAGAGCACAACAAAACAAAGCACACATCTTAACAAAAAAAGAAACTTGCAGAACTCGTAAGTTGCGTCAAGGCGCCTATGTAAGTGATGCAAATGCCAAGACCGTTAAAAAACTAGTAGGTCACCAAGGTTAATAAAGGGGGTAATACACAATGAGAATTAAAAGAGGCGTTAACGCACATAAAAAGAGAATTAAAGTTTTTAAATCTGCTAAGGGATACAGAGGTTCTAAAAGCAAATTATACACACTTGCAAAACAACAATTAATGAAGTCTGGAACTTATGCATATGTTGGAAGAAAGAATAAGAAAAGAGAGTTCAGAAATCTTTGGATTGCTAGAATCAATGCTGAAGCAAGAAATAACGGATTAAGTTACAGTAAATTTATTGATGGAATTAAGAAGGCCGGTATTGAACTAGATAGAAAGTCACTTGCTGAAATTGCTGTATCAGACAAAGCAACTTTTGCAGCTTTGGCTGAAACTGCTAAAAAAGCTCTTAATGCTTAAACTATTTTAATTATAAAATTTTTATGAAGTTTATTAAAAGTAAAGATAATGACACTATTAAACAAATTCACTCGCTCTCGGTAAAGAAATACCGAGAGCAGTTGGGTTTGTTCATTTTAGAGGGTGAAAAAGTTTGTAAGGAAGCAATTTCTAGTTCTGTAGAAAGAATTGAACAGGTAATAATAAAAGAAGGCGCTGAAGACAAATATTTGCCTTTGGTGAATAATTTGAACACTATTTGTGTTTCGGTTGAAGTTTTTAACTTTTTATCATCTACAATTTCACCGCAAGACATAATGCTTGTTGTAAAATCCTGTTTTTATAAATTGTCCAATTGCAGTTCTAACAATATTTTGGTTCTAGACCATCTGCAGGATCCTGGCAATCTGGGAACTATAATTAGAAGTGCAATTGCAAGTGGGTTTTATGACATTGTCTTAATTGATAGTGCTGACCCATATTCAGACAAAACAATAAGAAGTGCAAGCGGAACCATCATGCACGCAAAGTTATATAAAACAACTACAGAGAATTTTGTTGATTTTTGTACTAGAAAAAATTATAATATAGTTATAGCCGAGGCAAACAAACAATCGGTTTTTGATAAGTCTTTCAAAATAAACCGTCCTTTTGCGCTGGTAATTGGCAACGAAGGTAATGGAGTTTCGGATGAAATTAAGAATAAAAAACAAACAAGTGTATCAATTCCTATGGATAAAAGGGTGGAATCACTTAATGCTGGCGTAAGTGCTAGCATTTTAATGTTTTTATTAAATTGTAAGGAGAAGTAATTGGTATGAGCGGTCATTCTAAGTTTCATAACATTAAAAAAACTAAAGATAAGGCAGATGCAGCACGCGCAAAAATATTCACTAAAATAGGAAGAGAAATTGCTGTTGCGGTTAAAGCAGGTGGTGGTGACCCAAACACCAATTCTAAACTTGCTGATATTATTTCCAAAGCAAAGTCTAACAATATGCCAAACGACAATATTACAAGAAGTATTAAAAAGGCAATGGGTGAAACTGATAATGTAAACTATGATGCAATAACCTACGAGGGTTATGGTCCTGGAGGAGTCGCATTTATTGTTGAATGTTTAACCGATAATCGCAATCGTACGGCTGGTGATGTAAGACATTTGTTTGATAGAGCTGGTGGAAGCCTTGGAACAACAGGAAGCGTATCTTTTATGTTTAATCGTAAGGGAGTAATAGTGATTGAGAATAATGGCAATGTAACCGAAGACCAAATCTTTGAAATTGCCATAGATTCAGGTGCTGAAGATGTTGTTAATGAAGGAGAGAACTTTGTTGTATACACTGAACCTAATGTGTTGTCTGATGTCGAAAAGGCATTTAAGGATAAAAACATTGAAATAGTTGATGCAAGCGAAGATATGATTCCAACAAACTATATTGTACTAACGGATTCTCAGGTCGCAAGTATTGAAAAACTTATCGATGCACTTGAAGACCTAGATGATGTTCAAAATGTCTATCACAATGCTGATTTTTAACTTATAAAATGGCACTATTTTTTGGTGTCATTTTTTATTATAGAAAAGGAAGAAGTAATATATGAAATGTTCGTATTCATTACCAGGTGATCTTAATAATGCTATTCAGGTAATTGCACTTGCATCACCAGATATAAAAATAAAAACAAGACTAAATGGTGAACGTACACCGCTTGATATATTATTTGATTATTTTTTGAAAGATGAGAGATTTTTTAGTAATACGTTTACAGAACATTTAGAAAAAAATGTCGAAACTTGCATTAAACGCCAAGAGAGTGATACAAGCGATAGACTTAAATTTTTCCCTTATTCAAATGTAGAGTCAGGTGTTTTTTCTTGGGCGCAAATTTATAATTTAAACCAGTCAGTTATGCGAGACGAAGGTAAAATTATACCTGATCGGCAGACATTTTTTGCGTTAGAAAATGGAAATTTATCAATAATTAGTTATGCAAATCACCCATACAATAT
>CAJJIV010000004.1 GCA_905187655.1 uncultured Eubacteriales bacterium
AAAAATTTTTAAAAAATTGTCACTCTATGCTTGACAGTGCTAATTTGTGGTGGTACAATATTAGCAGTTTTGGTTAAAGAGTGCTAAAAATGTGGTATAATAGCAATAATTATTGTATATACTTACAATGCAAACAAAACAATAAGCAAGGGAGGTGGACACAATTTATGTTAAGTGACAGAAAGAAAAAAATTCTGCAAGCAGTAATAACTGAAAACATAAAGAGTGCCGAGCCTGTTAGTAGCAAGGAACTGCAAGAAAATTATTTTGCTTCGGTAAGCAGTGCAACCATTCGTAACGAACTAATGGCACTAGAAGAGATGGGCTACTTAACACACCCACACACTTCAAGTGGCAGAGTGCCTACTGCAAATGGCTTTAAAAAGTATATTGCAGAACTTATGCCAAATGAACAATTAAGCAAAGAAGAAATTACCGAACTAGAGTCTGCCTTTAACAAGCACATAAACTCCATAGAAGACCTTGCAACTGAAACAGCAAAAACAATTAGCAAAGTGTCTAACTATGCATCTATAGTAAGTTTAGGAATTTCACCTTTGGCAACCATAAACAGTGTTAAACTAGTTAAACTAACTGACGAAATTGTTATTGCCCTTGTTGTTACCGACCTTGGCGTAATAAAAGACATAACATTATCTGTTCCGCCTGAGACTTCAGAAGAAGACTGCATTAAAGCAAGCAAAATTTTAACAAAAAGTTTATGCGGAAAGGTGCTTGCCGAAGTTAAGGAGTATCAGGAAGAAATTTTTACCGACCTTGCTGGTAACATAAACAACTATAAAATGTTGTTTGAGTTGTTTATAAAAGCACTTAAGTCTAGGGAAGACAAAAACATTGTTAAGGTTGGTGGTGCATCAAATTTATTAACTCAGCCAGAATATAAGTCAATTGAAAAGGCAAAGCGAGCAATGACAATTTTTGAAAACAAAGAAATGTTATCTCCACTTATTCAAACTGGCAATAACCTAGAAATTAACATAAGTGTAGGTGCCAACGAAGATGAAGATTGTTCGGTTGTGTCGGCGGTGTACAAAATTAATGGCAAGCAGATTGGCACGGCTGGGGTGGTTGGCCCAATAAGAATGGACTATGCAAAAGCGGTAAGTGTTTTAAAAGAAGTTAATAATACCATTGAACGACACATTAACCTAGATAGCACAGGAATTAAGTCTAAGCCAAATGATGTGAACCAAAGGACTATTGGCAAAGGAGATGATAAAAATTGGAAGAAAAGAAAAATGAACAAGCAGAGAACAAAACCAATGAGTCAAAGGGGGAAGAAATGAAACATTCTAAACACTTTAAACCTAATGACGGCACAGAATCAAAAGCCAAAGAAGAACATAAACAAGCAGAAAATTCTGGCGAATCAAACAAAAAGTCTTCTGCTGACACAAAAATTGATGTAACAAAAAGTGCAGAATATCTTAAACTTTTAACCGATTTTAATAATCTTAAAAAAGAAGTCGGTGAAGCAAGAGAATATGTAAAAAATTATAAAGCAGACCTAGACCGCATTAAAGAGCGGAACAAGGAAATGCACGCCGAACTTGCTGAAAAAGTTACAGTAGAAGTTGCAAAAAAACTTTTGCCTATTATAGATAACTTTGAAAAGTCATTCTTGGCTTATGAAGACGAGTCTAGCATTAAAGGCTTTAAAATGATATACAATCAACTAGAAAAGGTGTTAGACAACTTAAAAATAAAAAAATATGATGTGGCTAAAGATTTTGACCCATCACATATGGAAGCAATTTTTGTTGAACCTGCCACAATTGATGAGCAAGATGGCAAAGTTGCAAAAATATTACAAAATGGTTATTTCTATGAACCAACCGAAAAGGTTGTAAGACCGGTTATGGTTTCGGTTTATAGCAAACAATAAAAAATAATAACAATTAATAAGGAGAAAAATATATGTCTAAAATTATTGGTATAGACCTTGGCACAACAAACTCTTGCGTAGCCGTTATGGAAGGCGGTGAACCTGTAGTTATTCCTAATGCCGAAGGTAACAGAACAACCCCATCTGTTGTAGGCTTTGCAAAAGATGGCGAAAGACTTGTAGGTCAAGTCGCAAAAAGGCAGGCAGTTGCCAACGCAGAAAATACCGTTTCTTCAATTAAAAGAGAAATGGGTAGCGATTATAAAGTTAAAGCCGGTGGAAAGGAGTATACTCCACAAGAAATTTCTGCTATGATTTTAACTAAACTTAAAACTGATGCCGAAAAGTATTTGGGTCAAAAAGTTACACAAGCGGTTATTACCGTTCCTGCATATTTCACCGACTCTCAGCGTCAAGCAACCAAAGATGCTGGTAAAATTGCAGGGCTAGAAGTTTTAAGAATTATTAATGAACCTACTGCTGCAGCCCTTGCTTATGGCCTAGACAAAGGCAAAGAAAAATCTCAGAAAGTTTTGGTTTATGACCTTGGTGGTGGTACCTTTGATATCTCTGTACTAGAAATTAGTGATGGCGTTTTCCAAGTTCTTGCTACCGCAGGTAACAACCGACTTGGTGGTGATGATTTTGATAACAAAATTATTAATTACCTAGTTGAAGAATTCAAAAAGTCTGATGGTATAGACCTATCTAAAGATAAAATGGCTATGCAACGACTTAAAGAAGCCGCAGAAAAAACTAAAATTGAACTTAGTGGTAACTTAAAGAGCACAGTTAGTTTGCCATTTATCACCGCAGATTCAACTGGCCCTAAGCACCTTGAAATAGAATTAACTCGTGCTAAATTTGAAAGTTTAATTAGCGACTATGTAGAAGAAACAATTTCATTAACCAAAAAGGCAATGGCTGATGCAAAATTATCTAAAGAAGATATTTCTAAAATAATTATGGTTGGTGGCTCTACTCGTGTGCCTATGGTAGTTGAAGAAGTTAAAAAATTCTTAGGCAAAGACCCATTTACCGGAATTAACCCAGATGAATGTGTTGCAATTGGTGCTGCAATTCAGGGTGGTGTTCTTGGCGGAGATGTTAAAGATGTCTTGCTTCTAGATGTAACTCCATTGTCACTTGGTATTGAAACAATGGGTGGTGTCTTTACAAAACTTATTGAACGAAACACAACTATCCCTGCAAAGAAATCTCAGATTTTCTCTACTGCAAGTGATAATCAACCGGGTGTAGATATTCACGTTCTTCAAGGTGAAAGAGAACTTGCTTGCTACAACAAGACCTTAGGTAGATTTGAATTAACAGGCATTCCACCTGCTCCTCGTGGGGTCCCTCAAATAGAAGTTACCTTTGATATAGATGCAAACGGCATTGTTCATGTTAGCGCAAAAGACCTTGGTACAGGTAAATCTCAGGATATTACCATTACTGCAAGTTCTAACTTAAGCGATGATGAAATTGACAAGGCCGTTAAAGAAGCAGAAAAATATGCCGAAGAAGATAAAAAACGTAAAGAAGTTGTAGATACTAAAAACAATCTTGACCAAATGATTGCCGGAATTGAAAAAGTATTAAAAGATAGTGGCGATAAAATTAGTGAAGAAGACAAGACCAAACTAAATGGCGAGATGGAATCTGCTAAAGAGGTTTACAAAAACAGTGATGACCTTGAAAAACTTAAAGGTGCACTTGAAAACTTAACAAAAGTTTCAAATGATATTTTCACAAAATTGTATCAACAATCTAATCCTAATGCAGGTGCAGGTACTGATGCAGATGCTTCTGGCAATGCTGGAACAGATACAAATAAATAAAAAATGACAAGTTGTTTAGGGCGATGATTTTCGCCCTAAATTGTCTTAAAGGAAAGAAAAGTGGCAAATAGTAAAGATTATTATAATATCTTGGGTGTAAGTAAAAATGCTAGTGAAGATGAAATTAAATCGGCATACCGAACCCTTGTAAAAAAATATCACCCAGACCTTAACCCAGGTGATAGTACTTGTGCTGAAAAACTTAAAGAAGTCAACGAAGCATATTCTGTGCTAAGTGACAAGCAAAAACGAGCAAATTATGACCAATTTGGCAGTGCTGAAGGCTTTGCAGGTTCAAGCGGTGGTGGCTTCGGCGGTTTTGGAGCTTTTGATGGATTTGATGGGTTTGATGATATAATTAACAATATGTTTGGCGGTATGTTTGGCGGAACAAGGCGTAGTTCCGGTGGTCCAAATCCTGTTAAAGGTCAGGACCTTGAAACTAAGGTAACTATTTCCTTTGCTGAAAGTTGTTTTGGTGCTAAACGAACCATTAAATTAAACCGAACGGAAAATTGCAGTGCGTGCAAGGGAACGGGTGCTCGCAATGGCACTGAGTTTGAAACTTGCAGTTCTTGTAGTGGTACTGGAAAGGTACGAGTGCAACGCAACACTCTTTTTGGTCAAATGGTTACCGAAAGTGTTTGTTCTGATTGTGCAGGCACTGGCAGAAAAATTAAGCAAAAATGTGCAAGTTGTGGTGGCAACGGAAGAATAAAAGTTTCTAAGGAAATTGAAATTAACATTCCAGCTGGCGTAGAAGAAGGGCAAAGCGTTATTTTGCGTGGTATGGGAGAAGCCGGAAAGAATGGCGGAAAAGATGGCGATTTAATTGTCAACATAAAAATTGAACCAAGCAAGTTATACACTCGCAAAGGTGCAGACTTATTTGTAGACATTGTTGTTCCATTTACTACTGCAATGCTTGGTGGCAAAGTAAATTTGCCTATGGTAGATGGCTCTAATTACGAACTTGTAATTCCTGAACTAACTCAGCCAAATACCGTTTTAACCATTCGTGGAAAAGGTGCAAAAGTTTTAAATAAGGATAGTTATGGCTCTATATATTGCAAAATTGTGGTAGAAATGCCAAAAGGAATGAGCCGTGAACAGAAAAAAATAATTGAAGCACTTGCAACATCTTATAACGACCGAGATTATCCAAAATCTACTACTTTTAAAAATACCAAATAAAACTTTATTAACTAATGCGTTAACCCAATTGGCTAACGCATTTTTCTTACATAAAATTACAAAATCATTAATTTAAACTAATTTTCATATAATGAATTAGGTATGTCTAGGTCTTTCAGTGTAAGTGAAATTAAAACTTTTATTAAAACAAATCGCACTCTTTTTTTAGTAACAACAATTTTTTTGTGTCTTGGCATAAGCATAGGTGTAATTATTATGCTTGGCGATGATGCATCGTTAAATGTGCTAGCCAAAGAGGGGGTAGAACTAGCTGACATAATAAGCGGAGAATATAGTTCTATATCGCTTATGTTTTCGTGTTTATTCAATTGTTTGTTGTCTTGCTTAATAATGCTAGTCTTAGGCTTAAACAAATATACAATTTATCTAAACTATGTTTACATAACATATCAAGGTTTACTTCTTGGGGCTTCATGCACAAGTATAATTTCGCTTAATGGCATAACTGGTGCGCTGAATGTTTTCATTTTTACCTTGCCTGTTAATATTTTAAATATGCTTGCAATTTGCTTAATGCAAGTTGTTTTGTTACTGCGGATTGCGTATTCTAAAAAATTTAAGGTAAGGGGCGTTAAATCTTTTTCAATTTATGCCAAAAAATTTTTATTAGTACTTGTGTTAGCGGTTCTTAGTTCGGTTATTTATGGGTTTATTTACCCAATTTTGCTAAGGTCAATTGTAGTAGTCAATTACTAGTAATTTGTGTTTTTATTGACTATTTGTTATTATTAAGTTATAATTAAACAAGTAGGAAATGCACAACTTATGATTGAAGATATAATAAAAAGTTCGGCAATGTTTGCTGAACTGCAAAGTGAAATAAAAAACAACCGTTTGTCGCACGCCATATTACTTATATCTAGTGATGGTGAATATTTGTCTGCTTTTGCCAATTTGCTTGCAAGAGCTATTTTGTGTAACAACTTTAATGTTTCTAATCATTCTAATTGCAATATTTGTGAAAATATAAGGAAAGGTGTGCATCCAGACATTCATTTGTTTGGCAAGCCTAACCCAATTAACACCGAAGATGCCAATAAAATTGTTGAAGAGATTATGTTAAGACCATACTCAGCAGACAAAAAAGTGTACATCTTAGATAATTACGATAATATTGGAGAAATTGCAGAGAATAAACTATTAAAAACCATAGAAGAACCACCTAGTGACACCATTTTTATTTTGCTTGCAAATAACACAAATAAATTATTGCAAACTACATTAAGCCGAACACAAAAATTTTATTTAACAGGTTTAACAGTTGAAGAACTTACTCACATATTAAATGAACGCAAGATAAAAAATCCAGAATATGTTGCATCACTTGCAAATGGAAATTTGGACAGTGCACTTAAAATTTCTTCTGGTGATGATGCGGTTGGTTTGGCATATTTTGCAATTGATACTCTTAAGAATATGAACCAGACTTACCAAGTGCTAAATTATGCTACAAAGATGGAAAAATTTGGTAAAGATGTAGGATTTCTAATTGATTATTTTTTAGTCCTTGCCAGAGATGTTATGTGTTATAAGTCTGGTGCAAAAACAATTGTCACCAACAAGGTAATCATAAATGACATTAAAGAACTTAGCACCATGTATTCATATTCTGCGCTAACAAAAATAGTAGATGCAGGTTTACTTGCTAGCAAAATGTTAGAAGCAAATGTTTCTAAGCAAAACATAATTGACCAATTTTTATTAAAAATACTGGAGGTAAAATTAAAATGCAGGAGATAGTAGGAATTCAATATAAATCAGCATCAAAGGTTTACTATTTTTCACCAAAAGGTGAAAAGTTTAATTTAAATGATGAAGTTTTGGTTGAAACAATGATGGGGCCAGCATATGGGGTTGTTGCACTTGAAAACAAAATGGTTGAAGATAGTGAAATTGAAGAACCATTTAGAAGTATAATAAGAAAAGTTAATGACCAAGATCGAAAACAACTAGAAAAGATACGAGATCGTGCACAAAAAGATTTTCCTGTTATTCTTTCAAAAATAGAACAACTTGGGCTAGACATGAAGGTGGTAGAAGTGGAATATTCTTTCGATGAGACAAAGGTAACCATTTCATATACTGCCGATGGCAGAGTAGATTTTAGAGAACTACTAAAAATTCTTGCTAGTACTCTTAAAGTAAAAATAGAGCTAAGACAAATAGGAACTCGCGATGAAGTTAAAACAGTTGGAGCAATGGGGCTTTGTGGCAGAGAGTGCTGTTGTACCAAATTTTTAAAGGAATCCGAACATGTTACGGTTAAAATGGCAAAACTGCAAAATTTGTCTATGTCGCCCACAAAGACAGGTGGTGCTTGCGGAAAGATGATGTGTTGCTTAGCATTTGAAGACCCGGTATACAAAATGCAACAAGAACGTATGCCAAAAGTTGGAACGACAATAAAAACACCAGACGGAGATGGTATTGTACAGTGCAATGATTTGCTTAAAGAAATTGTTACCGTAAAAATCACCTATCCCGATGAAAGTTATAAATTTAAAGATTTCACACTTGCCGAACTTGGGCTAAATAACAAGGAAGAAATAGATAATGCGAAGGAAGAAACTAATAAGACAGCAGAAAAAGAAGCTTCCAAAACTAATCTAGTTAATAATGATAATAGTAAAGTAGATAACAAAGCAATACAAAGCGATAAAAAAATATTTGCCACCGAAGATAAAAACAAGTATAATAATAATAACAAAGCTGGCGATAATTCTGAAAAGAAAAATAAGAAACGCAAGTTTTGGGAAAGAAACCATAAAAACAATAAAAAAGGAGAAACTACAAATGGCATACAAAATAACAGATAAATGCGTTAACTGCGGAACATGCGAGGCAAATTGTCCGGTACAAGCAATAAAAAAAGGTAAAGACAAATATGAAATTAATCCTGAAATTTGCATCTCTTGTGGTCTTTGTGCAAGCGTTTGTCCAGTAATGGCACCAAATCCAGCAGAAGAAAAGTAGTAATTTATGCACGACTTAAATAAAATTGCAGAGTTAAATAACTTAACATTGGACTACCTTAATAGTGGTAGTCCAATTTTTCAGGTTAAAGGTGGCTATAACTTTACAAGCGACAGTGTTAAGCTTGCAAGCACGGTGACTGAAGAAGAAATTGATACTTTGGTTGACTTTTGTAGTGGTAGCGGTATTGTTGGCTTAGAAGTTGTTGAAAGAGCTACGGTAAATAATTTATATTCATTTGAAATACAAGAAGAATTATATAATGCTTGTTTATTAAGCCAAAAGCATAACAAGTTTAACACAAAGTTTTATACCTTTCTAAAACCAGTTCAACAAGCAAGTAACTATGTAACCAATGCTGATGTGGTAATTTGTAATCCGCCCTTTTTTAAAGCAAATAGTGGAGGCCTGTCATTAAACAATTCAAAACTTCTTGCCAGACATGAAGTTACAATAACACTAAATGAAATTTTTAAATCGGCAAGTGAAGTATTAAAAAGTGGTGGTGTTTTTTACTTGCTCCATATTGCAGACCGCTCTAATGAAATTGAAAAACTTGCATTAAGTTTTAATTTTAAAATTGAAAGTAGAAAAGAATTAGAAGGTCATTTAAAACGAGTAATTTTTAAGTTTAAAAATGTAAAATAAAAGACTTTTAAAGAAAACGCAAAATCAAGAAATTTTTGCGTTTTTATATTTTATATAAACGAGCCTGCCTTAAATTAGGCTCAAAATTTATGCTTTTTGACAAGTGCCTTGCTTCCTTTGTGTTTGCCTGTGCTCAATTATGGTGGTTGTAAAGTGGCCAAAATTAAAAGTTTTTTAACTAAAAATTCTAACAAATAAGCAGGCAGAAACTGAGCCAATAAAGGAAGCAATTATACAAATTGGAATGGTGTATCTAAGTTTATATACCTTAATTGTGCTTAAATAAACTGCGGTAACATAAAAAATTGTATCAGATGCACCAACAACTACACTTGCACATCTACCAATGTAACTATCAGCTCCGTGCTTTATAAATATATCTTTTACTATTGCTAATGAGCCATTTCCAGAAAAGGGGCGCAAAATTATTAGTTTTGATAGTTCGGTAGGAATTCCAAAAAATTTAAGAATTGGCGCAAAAATATTGCAAAGAATATCACTAACACCGCTAATATCCATAAGTTCCACAAAAATAAAAATTGCACACAGGTAAGGGAAAAAACTTATTACAAGATTAACAGAATCTTTGCTTCCGTTTACAAAGTAGTCATAAGCTGGCACTTTTTTTATTAGTGAGTAGAAAAAAATGATTATAAACAAAATAGGCAATACTAAATTCATTTTTGGTTACCGCCTATAATTGGCCTAAATTCTTTAAAGTTTTTGACTTTATTTTTTTGGTATTTAAGTGAAATTTTTTCGCAAAGCACACATAAACAAACTCCAACAATTGTAGTTACAAGACCAGATAGCAGGGTGGGAAGAATTATAAATGCAGGGTTAGAACTTCCGCTAGACACCATGAGTCCCATAACGGTTGTAGGCAAAAGTTGAACACCGCTACTTGCAAAAACAATAGTCATAATCATTGGAAAAGTAATTGTGCCAGATTTGTTATCCATTTTTTCAATTGCTTTAATTCCATAAGGAATGCTTGCACCACCAATGCCTAATACCGAAGTAGACAAACTAAGTGATAGATACTTTTTTGCTTCGGCACTAATATTTTTTTTGCCCCAAAGCCAGTTTATTAGCGGAGAAAGTAATTTTGCCAAAAAGTTAGAAATTTTTGTGTGTTCAATAATTCCAAGAATTCCAAGCCAAATTGCGTAAATTATTAATAATTCAAACGATAGCGACAAAGCGGAGTTTGTTGCTTTAAGCATAGTAGGCAAAGTTAAACTAGGATTAACAAAAAGCAAAATAATATAACTTATTAAGCATACAACTATCCAAATTGTGTTCATAGTAAATGTATATATTAAAGTGCAAAATATAATTAGCAAAAAATAATTACAATTGACAATTATTTTGTAGAAAGATATAATAAACATTGATAAAAATAGGAGAATGTTATGAGCAAAAAAAAGATTGTTCCACCGTATGAAATAGATAATAATATAACTGAGTATGCGGTAGACAGTCACACGCATTTATTTCAGCAAGAAAATTATGAACAAATTGTTAGTAAGTTTGCTGAAAACAAAATAGAGGCGGTAGTGAATGTTGTAGAATCTATATCTGACATAAAAAGGGCTAGTGCACTATCATCGCGGTGTAAAAATGTTTTTTATTTTGCTGGACTGCATCCATATAGCGTGAATAATTTTAATGAAGAATATAAACAATTTTTAATAAAGCAAAAACAAACAGATTCTGCCTTTTGTGGAATTGGAGAAATTGGACTAGATTATCACTTTAGCGAAGGCGAAGAATATTATATTGACCATACATTGCAACAAAAAATTTTTGTAGAACAATTACAGCTTGCACATAACTTGTCTTTGCCTGTTTCATTACACATAAGAGATGCACATTCCGATGCTATTAGAATTTTAAAAGAGAATAAGGCTTTGTTAACAGATGGTGGGATAATACATTGCTTTTCTGGTACTATTCAAAATTTACACGAATATCTTATGTTTGGGTTTTACATTTCACTTTCGGGTGCAGTTACTTATAAAAAAGCATCACAGACAGAATTGCCAATGGCAGATGTTATAAAAGCAATTCCGCTAGACAAATTATTAATAGAAACTGATGCTCCGTACCTTTGTCCAAGTCCTTATAGGGGAAGGCAAAACGAACCCAAATATGTTTTGCTTACGGCACAAGCTATTGCCGATGTCCTAGAAATGAATGTAAATAAATTAATAAAACAAACAAAAGAGAACTTTTATAAACTGATAAAAAATAAAATGCCTTAAAGGCACTTGGTGGCAGTTACCCTTAAGGCTTTTTCTTTAGTAGATTATTGGCAATCAAAATGCTGGTGCCATCTAACTAAAGTATTTTAATGTTTTATCTTTTGTGCAATCTTACTATCTGCAATCATAAATAAAATTATGCAATGAAAAATAAAAAAAATAAAAATTTTTTAAAGGAAAAAAATGATTAATAATATAAAAAAATTTAATGGTCACGAATTTAAAAAATCACTTGGACAAAACTTTATAAGTGACTCTAATTTGCTTAAAAGCATTTGTAATGATGCTGGAATTACAAAAGAAGACCTTGTTTTAGAAATTGGAGCTGGTGGTGGAACATTAACCAATTATATTTGCAAAAATGCAAAAAAGGTTGTTAGTCTTGAAGTGGATAGGTCACTTGAAACTTTACTTAACGAAGTTGTTGCACAAAATTCCAACTTAAATGTGGTTTATGCTGACATTATGAAAATTAATCTTGATGTTATAGATGACTATTTTAAAGAAAAGGTAATTAGTTATAAAGTTGTGGCAAATTTACCATATTATATTACTACACCAATAATATTTAAATTATTTAGTGACAATTTAAGGCTAACAAGCATTACTATTATGGTGCAGAAAGAAGTTGCCGAGCGTATGGTTGCTACAACTGGCACTGAAAATTATGGGGTGCTTTCGGTTATGGTGCAATATTTTGGTGAAGCCAAAATAAAACGAATTGTTAAAAAAACAAACTTTTACCCAATGCCTAAGGTGGATTCTGCAATTGTAAGAATTGATTTGTATAAAAATATTGATAAAAATTTTTCTACGCACTTTGAAAAAGTTGTAAAATGTGCATTTCAAAACAGAAGGAAAAAATTAACATCTAATTTAAGCGGAGGACTTGCAGTTTGCAAAGATGATTGCATAAAAGCACTTGAATCATTAGGTTATAACGAAAATGTCAGAGCCGAGGAACTTTCTTCAAACGATTTTGTAAAATTGACAAAATTATTATTAAATAATTAGTTTTTAAGACAAGGAAAAAAGCCTTGTCTTTCTAATTTATTAGACAAAAATATCTAACAATTTGTGTTAAAATAATGCTGTAATTGGTCTAAAATTTAAATATAAAAATCTTAGGAATTATTATGCAAAACAATAGATGTATGTTAATTTTAGAACCAGAAAATGAAACCAACAATTACCTTGCTTGTCTTTATTTGGAAAGGTCACCATTTGGGATTGTTGGTTTATTTAATTTATATAACTATTATAACGATGTTAATCTTAAATTGGTTTTAACCGACCAAGAGGGTTACTCTCATATAGAAAAGGTAACAAGTAGTTGTTATATGTTTAAATTAACAAATTCTTTTTATGTTGGTGGTGATTGCTTTGCACTTGTTTATGAAGATAATACATTAATTCTTTCAGGAGAAGTTCATCCATCTAAAACCAATGCAAGTTTTTATAAATATAGCTTTAACTTACCGCAAGTGGAGTATGATGATAGTGAAGAAAATCAAAAAGATAATTGGTTTAATTATCAACCTGACAATTTAAGTGAGTTGATTTCCTCGGATTTTAATTCAAAAGCGAAAGAGTGGGCAGAAGAAACTAATCAAATTAACTTATATAACGAAGCAACAAAAATTATTGAACGAGTTAAATGTGGGGAATTTTCTAACACGACAATAAATAACAATTGTAACTACGATGACGATTTAAACATTGAACAAATAGAAGAGCAAAATGATGTATATAATGATGTATATAATGAAAAATATAATAATAAAGAAACTATGTCAGATATAACTGAATGTAAAATTGAAAAAATAAATTGCCGTGAAGAAAATTTATCTAATAATAATTCTTTTAAAGAAGATTTAGAAAAAGATGATAAAATAAATTTAGAACCAAATATTGAATATGTGGATTCAATTACATATAACCAGATTATTGGTGAAGATTTTGATTATTTATTTAATCTTTCTACTCCATATAACTTTTTAAACAAAATTATCAGCAACAGCCATTGGCGCAAGTTAAGTCTTGGAAATTCTATTTTCTATTTATGTAAGATAATAAAAGAAAATCAGGTGACGCATTATGGTCTTGGTGTGCCAATCCTTAGTCAAAATAGCACCAACAATATTTTAGGGAAATATGCAAAGTTTATAAAAATAAATGCACTTGAAGATTTTGGCTATTTAGTCCTAGTTCAAGATGCAATAACTGGCAAAGCGGTAAAACTTAATGGAAATATATGTTGACAATTAAGACTTTGGTGTATTAAAATAAATAAGTAAAAGAATTGCTTTTACGGCAAGTTTACTTATATAAAAGAGGAATTTACAAATATGAAAAAGCGATTAATATCTACTATACTTTCTACATTTATGGCAATTTCTTGCTTGTTTGTTTTGTCTGGTTGTAAAAATGCAACTTACAGCTATTCATGTGCTGATGTAACAAATAATGGCGGAATTGGTGCCGTAAAAGATGGCTACTATTATTACATTACTGGTGGAACATCGGACCGAGCATTAGGCAAAGATGATTGGTCTAGAACAGGAATTTATAAAGTCCAACTAGATGAAAGCGGTAATATATCTGGTGAACCACAAGAAGTATATAGCACCCTTGCCGGTTTTAAGGGTGGAAGTCTTGCAATTTTTGGTGATTATATATATTTCACAATGCCAAGCCAACAATCATCTTCTAGTGCGACAATTTTAACAGACCGAACCAGTTTTTGTAGAGTCAAAATTGATGGCTCTAACTTTAATGTTATATATTCAACCCAGACAAGTGATACATTAACTTATGCATATTATCGTGTATCTGAAACTGAATTATATATTGCATGCAAAGAAGGCAATAAGTTATACACCGTTAATGCATCATTAAAAAATCCAAAACCAATTGTTGTCACCGAAAATGCTTCTTCAGTTGTTTTTGCAGAAACAAATGGAATGGGTGAATTTGCAAACGCATATATTTTCTATACTGAAGAGCCTGCTAAAAATTTCGTTACCCAATTAGGACACAATGTGTACAAGGTTGCTCCTGGCCAACAAGAAGGGGAGCTTTTATCTTCTGGCAAGGACATTACCATTTTAAAAGTTTGTGCAGACTATTTATATTACTTAGATGGCGAAACAATTTATCGAACAAAAGCAGTTGGTGGTTTGTCTTCTAGTGAAGTTGTGTCTTATGTTAAGTATGACAAATATCTATTCCTAAATGATGGCGGAATGGTATTTATAGATACAACATCAAGCGAAACCTGGTATATAAATTGGAATGGTGGAAACATGGAATCTCGTTGTTTAATTGGTTCCACAAGTTACACACTTTTGTTTGAAAACGGTGGATATGTGTATGCAAAATACACTGATAATAAAATTTATAAAATATCTTTAACAGAAACTAGACAAACTCCAAAAGCGGTTACAACCGATACTGTTGAACAAATTTCCGATGCATTGTCGTATAAGATTGTTGGAAATAGCCTTTGTTATTATGTAAAAGAAGTTATAACAAGTGATGAAGGTAAGGAGTCAACTTGGTATAATTTAAAATGGGTCAATATTTAATTGACTCATAACAGAAAGTGTGGAACATTTATGCCCGCACTTTTTTGCTGTCAATTTACAAAAGATAAAATGTTATAAATCATAACAAAACGGAGTACAAAATGAAAAAATTTAGACCATACATTATCTTTTATTCTTGCTTAACTTTAATTTTAGTTATTACACTTGGTTTTACACTTAAGTACGAAAATGATGAACCTACAAACAAAGAAAACACAAATACTTCAATTTCGTATAATCAAAATAATGAAATGACCTCTGAACCATTAACCCCAGAAGTTCCTGAACTTTCTTCGGTTACGGCAGTTTATGGTGATACTTTGGCAGATATAAAGTTAGAAGCAGGTTTCAGTTTTGAATCAAGTTACAACTTAAATTCTGTTGTTGGTGTTTTTGATGAAAAACTGGGAGATGTTGGTGAATATGAATATTTGCTTTCATATGCTAAACCTGATGATATAGAAGGCAAATATAAGGTTGTTCATAATATTCCTGTTACTATAATTGTTGAGCAAAAACAAATACCAAAACCAACACTTACAAGTAAGGTCTACACATACAGCGGTGAAGACCAGATATTAGAACTTAGTGATTATGATAATGAAATAATGTCTATTAGTGGAAATATGGGCGTTGATGCCAATGAGTACACGGCTACCATAACACTTAAAAATACTAATTATTGTTGGGAAGATGGAACGACTGAAGAAACAATAAATTGGGAAATATTGCCAAAACAAATTGCAAGACCAACCATGGCAGACAAGGTTTATAGATACACCGGTGAAGACCAGGTGCTAGAACTAATTGGCTTTGATAATGAAAGTATGACAATTAGTGACAATATCGGTTGTGGAGTAGATCAGTATACAACAACCGTAAAACTTAAAAATGCCAATTATTGTTGGGTAGATGGTGAGACTGAAGACACTATAATTAATTGGGAAATAAAAAAACGACAACTTAAAAATGTTGAGCTTATAATTCCTGAAAATGCAACTTTATTATCTGAAACTAAGCCATTAAGTATTAGAGATATTTGGTTTACTATTGAACAGACAGGAGATGAAATTACCCTAGAATTTATAAATGGTGAACAAGAAGGACTTCTATTTAATTCCATTTCTGCAACAAATCCTGGTACATATTTGGCAAAGGTATCTCTTGATACTAATAGTGAAT
The DNA here is from genome assembly GCA_905187655.1 of uncultured Eubacteriales bacterium. Taxonomy (GTDB): domain Bacteria; phylum Bacillota; class Clostridia; order Christensenellales; family UBA1242; genus UMGS1908. Next base: position 15,620 of record CAJJIV010000004.1, read on the forward strand.
GGGAAGATGGAACAACTAGTTCATTTTCGTTTAGATGGAAAATTGTATAGTTATAATTAAATATAAAACAACATTAAATGTATAAAAGCAACCATATATTAATGGTTGCTTTTTACTAAATATTAAACAAATCGACATTTTATTTAGATTATAATTATGCGTAAATTAAAACACTAAAAATATAAAAAGGAGTTAAAATTTATGCGTAAAGTATTATCAATTTTTGGTGTTTTATTTGCATTAACTTTAGCAATCTTGCCAATGACTAATGATGTAATTTTTGTGTGTAAGGAAACTAATGAAAATAAGGTGTTGCTTGCAGATGAAAAGCGAATAGATGACGACCTTAAACAAACTTTAGGACTAACTGCAAAATCTTTAATATTAATTGATGCTAAAAGCGGTAAGGTGATTTATGGCAACAATGAATATGAAAGACTTGCACCAGCCAGTATGACAAAAATTGTCACATTAATAGTTGTAATGAAACAAATTGAAAGCGGGGCACTTTCACTTGATGGTGAAACTACAATAAGTGAATATGCTGCAAGTCAAGAAGGTTCAGAATGTTATCTTGATGCAAGAGCCAATTACAAAATAAAAGACTTAATTAAAAGTGTTGCAGTGGCAAGTGCAAACGACTCTTCGGTAGCACTAGCAGAAGCAACATTTGGAGATGAAAAAGTTTTTGTTAATGAAATGAATAAAATTGCAACCGAACTTGGAATGACAAATACAAATTTTGTCAATTGCACTGGCCTAGATGCAGAAAATCATTATTCTTGTGCTTATGATATGTGTCTTGCAATAAAAGAGTTGTCTAAGTATAACGTTGTAATAGACTTTTCTAAGGTATGGTGCTACGATATGGAACACAGCAAGGGAAGAGTTACTAACTTAACAAACACAAATCGTTTAATAAGGTCTAATCCTGATTTAGTATTGGCAAAAACTGGGCATACTGATAATGCTGGTTATTGTTTAACAGCACTAGCAAAACGCGGAGACAATGAAGTAGTTGCATCGGTATTTGGTGTGTCTGATAGCAAAGTAAGATTTTCGGAAATTAACAAGTTGTTAAACTATGGCTTAACAAACTTTGATACTCAAAAGATAATAGACAAGTCTGTTTCGGTTGGAACAATAAAGGTAAATGGCGCCGAAAAAGATGAACTTGAATATTACCCTAAAGAAGATTACTTTTACTTGGTTAAGAAAGGAGAAAAGGTTGCGGTAAATTCAACCATTAATTTAACGGCAGAAAAACTTAAAGCACCAATTGTGGCAGGACAAGTTGTTGGAGAAATGGTAGTAAATATTAATGGCGAAGAAAAACAAATTTTATTAGAAGTTAGGGAGTCAGTAAGTAAAAATAGTTATACTGAAATTGTAACCGATTTAATTAAGCCAGTTTTTTAAAAAAGTTATAAAAACATAACAAAAGCGGTGACTGTTTAACCGCTTTTGTTATTTCGTTTACAAAAATAAAATATAACAAATGTGTTTGACAATTATTGCTTAAAATAGTTATAATATAAAAGAGGGAAATATAATGTTAATAGATTTATTAAGAGCGAATTTATCTTTTGGTGTATTTATGGCAATATTAGTTGCTTATTTAGCTGTGCTTTTAATAAGTTTTTCTTTGCACGAGTTCTCACACGCCTTTGCTGCTTATAAGCATGGTGATTATACTGCGAAGTATGCAGGTAGAATGACATTAAACCCTTTTGCACACTTCAATCTTTATGGATTTATTTGTTTAATAATTTTTGGATTTGGCTGGGCAAACCCTGTTCCTGTTAACCCATTAAATTACAATAAAGGCAAAAAAAGTATGTTTGCTGTTTCAATAGCAGGCATTACTGCGAACTTGCTTCTAGCAATATTTTTTAGTTTTTTAGCTTCGCTTATAGGAACCTTTGCACCGAACTGGCTTTATAACGGCTTTTGGGGAACTTTGCTTTATTATTTTTTAAATTATGGAATGGCGATAAACATTATGCTTGCAATATTTAATTTACTGCCATTTTATCCGCTTGATGGATTTCAAATATTAGAATTAATTTTAAAACCAACAAACAAGTTTTTGCAATTTATGCAAAAGTACTCTACAATAATCTTGCTTTTACTAATGCTTTTTGGTTTTATTAGTTTTGTATTAACCTATGTTTTACAATTTTTGGAACTTGGGCTTTTAACGATGTGGACATCTCTATTTAGATTGTTTATGTAAGGAAAAATTATGGCGAACAGCAAACAAAAATCAACAGAAAAGGATAAGCAAGAACAACAAATGGATACAAGTGTGGCATCAATAGATGCAAAACTTTCCAAAAATCTGCGAAAACAAAATAATGCAATCGCAGAAATTGGTGAATCAATTAACGCATCGCTTGATGAAGAGCCAGAAAGTGTTGTTATTAAAAACGAGAATGACTTAAAAAGTCTTGGAATTGATGACATTGAAACAGATGCCGAGTCGGTAAAATTTAAACTAGAAAAGTTTGAAGGTCCACTAGATTTATTGTTGCATTTAATTAAAGATGCAAAAATTGATATCAAAGATATTTTCATAAGTTCTATTACCGAACAATTTTTAGAATATATTAGTTCAATGACGGAAATGCCAATTGAAAAGGTTGGTGATTTTATTGAGATGGCAGCAACCTTGCTTGAAATAAAATCTCGTAAACTTTTGCCACCGCCTCCAAAGCCTGAAAGTGAAGAAGAGGAAGATCCAGAAACTAAACTTATAAGACAACTAGAAGAATATAAATTATTTAAAGACCAAACCGAAGTTTTAAAAGGCATTGAAGATACTGATAGTTTATATAAAGCGCCAGAACCACTTGCTGGTGCTTTTAGGTACGAACTTAAAGACATAAGTTATGATGCTTTATTAGATGCATTTGCCATAATTATAAATAAATTAGATTTACAAGAAACAAAAATTGAAGCAAAACAAATTAGCAAAGATAGGTTTACCGTAGCCCAAAAGATTGCGGAAATAAAGGACAAATTATTAACCAATGACAAAATAGTATTTTCAAATTTAATTAGTGAAGATTATAGCAAAAGTGAATTAATAAATACCTTTTTGGCATTACTTGAACTTCTTAAAACGCAAATTATTAAGGTAATTCAAACTGAAAATTTTGGCGAAATATATATTGAAAAGCAAGAAAATAACTAGAAACGAGCGGAGAAATTTATGGAAAATACAAAAAACTTAGTTGAATGTTTAGAATCAATTTTATTTGTATCTGGCGAGCCAATAAGGCTAGCAGACATAAGTTCCAAACTTGAAATAACTGACAGGCAACTTAAAAACGCGATTGCAAAACTAGAAGAAAAATATTCAGGCGAAAGTGGAATTATATTAAAAACTTTTGGAGATAAAGTTTGCTTTTCCACTAATCCACATTATACTAATGATGTATCGCTTGTTTTAAACCCAATAAGGGAGCGTGCTCTTAGTAAATCTACCATTGAAACACTTGCAATAATTGCCTATAAACAACCAATAACAAGGCTAGAGATAGAAGAAGTTAGGGGTGTTTCATGCGACTATGCAGTTAGCATTTTAATGGAACATAATTTAATTGAAATTGTTGGTAAGAAAGACGCAGTTGGAAGGCCAGCTCTTTTTGGGACAACTGATGAATTTTTAAAGCACTTTAATTTAAAAAGTCTTGAAGATTTGCCAGACCGCACTACCCTTTTAGATAGAATTAAAACAATAAGAGAAACTGAACGAGATTCTTCACTTTATCGTCAATTTGATGTATCTACCGAAGAGATTATACCAGATGCAATAAAAGAACAGCATGAACGAGAAAAACAAGAACTTAAAGATAGAATTGAAGCAGAAAAGCGGTCACTTGGAATAACTGATGAAGATATTGCAAACCGCACTGAGTCTGATGACTTTGTTTAATTATTTGTATTAATACATAAAAACACTCTATTAGCAAACACTACTTTTGTATGAAAGTAGTGTTTTTTATTTTACTTGGTTTTTTGGCCTTAATGGCGCTTATCTTGTTGCCAATTAGGGCAAAGGCATACTTTGTGCTAGATTACAAAACAAAGTCGTTGTGTTTCAGTTTGCGTGCCTGGAAATTTAATCTATCGTGTGGAAAAATATTTGTTTTAGATGATTACCAGGTTGTAACCGACACAAAATCTTCAGGAATTATGAAGTTGCAACAGCCAAAACTAGAAACATATTACTTTGTAAAAAAATTATTTTCATTATTAACAATTAAGCAATTTATATTTTTGTTGGAATTTGGCTTAAATGATGATGCCTTTGGTTCAGCAATGGTGGTTGCAAGTCTGCAAGCTATAATATTTGGGTTAATAAGTGGTTCGGAAAAAAAGTTTTCAAGTTATGCAATTAAATTTAAACAAGTAGTAAGTGAAACCCAACTTAATGTTACAGCATCTACAGCACTACATGTAAATATCTTACAAATATTAATTGCTGTTATTTACAGTAAGATAATATATAAAAAACAAAAAGGAGAAAAAAAACAATATGCAAAAGCAAACTAACAATAGTGAACAACAGGACAACAAAATTGACAACCTAATTGAAAACGCAATTTCTAATATTAAGGCAATGGTAGACACAAGTTCGGTAATTGGTGATAAAATTGAAAACTCTGCAAATAAAACAATTGTCCCAATAAGCAAGGTTTCAGTTGGTTTTGTGGCAGGTGGCGGAGAGTACTCCAAAGACCTGGCTCCTGATAAAAATAAACCAATTGCTGGTGGGTCGGGTGCAGGTTACTCGGTTGTTCCAATCGGTTTTTTGGTTGCAGATGAAAATGGGGTGTCATTACTGCGAGTAAATAACAGTGAGCCATTATCTAAACTTGTAGAGTTGATTCCGTCGGTTGTGTCTGCGATAAAGAAAAATAAGTAACAAGGGGCAAAAATATGAATAGAAACTATTATGGAGAATATAGAACTTTGCATGAAGATAAGCCAAATGGTTGTGTGGGCTTTGATGATCCATTTAAAGAAGATATAGAATATGCTTCACGATATAGGCAACTAACCGAAGATTTTACCACAGGAGAATTTTCTGGTGGACATACTAAGCGGAAAACGGTTACTGAATATAGCACAGATATGTGCTCAGTTACCGGCAAGACAACAGTTAAGATAGATAAATCAAGACACATTAATTTGTTCGCTTTGCTATTTACAATTTTTGTAATTGTTGCGCTTATGTTTATAAGTTTTATTTCTCTTAGCAACACCTTTCATTACACAACAATGACAACAAGGTTTAATACAAGAGCAAGTGAATATACCAAGTCTGAACCAAATAATCAAGAAAAGGCGAAAAAACCATATAGTGCAATGGCGGTAATTGAAGAAGAAACTAACCGACTTTTATATGGCTTTGAAGAAGATAAAAGACTTCCTATGGCAAGTACTACAAAAATTGCCACAGCAATTATTGCAATTGAAAATTGTGATGACTTAAATAAAAAAGTTGTAGTTCCAAACGCTTCGGTGGGGATTGAAGGAAGTAGCATATATTTAAGAAGGGGAGAGGAACTTACAATTAAAGATTTATTATATGGCTTAATGCTTGCATCTGGAAACGATTGTGCAGTTGCTCTTGCTATTATTACATCTGGAACTGAAGAAGCATTTGTAAATAAAATGAATGAACTTGCAACTTCACTTAATTTAGTCAATACACATTTTAAAAATCCGCACGGACTTCATGATGAAGACCACTATACAACAGCTAAGGACCTTGCCATTTTAACTTCTTACGCAATGAAAAATGAAACTTTTGCAAAAATTGTTTCTACAAAAAGATATACAATTGAAAAAACAAATTTAACAGATAACAGATATCTAAAAAACAAACAAAAGTTAATGTTTAAAGATGAGTTAATTAAGGATGGAATAATTATTAACGGTGTGAAGTCGGGCTTTACCCCAGAAGCTGGAAGGTGCTTAGTTACAAGTGGGTATATGAACGATGTAAAAGTAATTGCCGTTGTCTTAGACTCTCCTAATATGTTTGATGAAAGTGAATCACTTGTAAAAAAAGCACTAAACGAGTTTAAATACTATCAACTAGTTACGCCAAATATGCAAATTTTTGATGTTCCTGTTTTAAACGGTTTTTCTGATAGTGTCAGTTTGTACTCAGTTGAAGGTTTTAGGTATCCACTTTCTAATGAAGAATATAATCTTACAAAAATTAATGCTGAATATGAAAATCCATTAATTGCCCCAATAGAGAAGGGTGAAGAGGTTGGGGAGGTAAGTGTAGTAATAGAAGAGCGTGAAGTGTTTAGCACTCCAATTTATACAATGGAAAGTGTTAGGAGCAATAAATATTCTGATATAGTTAATGATGTAATTGAAAATTTCTAAAAAAGACACCTAAGGGCTAAAGCTGTTGAAACTAACAAAATACAAGAAAAAAGAATCTAACAATTTTAAGTTAGGTTCTTTTTATTTTAGTTTCAAAAAATTAAGACAAACGGTGTCTTTTTTATTTAGTTTTGATAATCAATTTCGGTAAAGCCGGCAAAGCCAGTATTTTCAGTTGTTAAGTTGTTTATTTGATTAACTGTTGTGTCTTCGCCAAACTTACTAATTAAAGAAATATTACCACAGTTGTCTTTTACCATATAATAGCAACCTTGTGGGGTTGTTGGTTTGTGATATGGTGTGATTGCAGTTTTCATACTAGCTAAAAATTTTTGTGTTCTCCTTAGGTTAACAGGAGCACTTTCTTTTGAAGAAACTTCTAATTTATATGAATGATTGCAAGAGCCTTTTTCAAGTCCTAATGTATTAATGATTGCGGTAACTCTGTCTACGCATGGTTCATCATTTACATTTTGATTTATGTGTAATGAAATTGTTGCATCGCCAAATTGACCATTAAACTTTATGCTTCGGATGGTAAAAGTTAAGAACTTAGTTGTTGAATTGGTTGTATCTTTAATTGTTGGCTCTGTTATTGGTTTGTATTTTTCTACAAGTGATATGCAAAAATTTGCAAGTTGTGATAGTCCAATTTTTTCGCAATAATTATTAAAATTAATTATGTCAATTGTTTCTTGTAGTCCTTTTGATATTTTCATAATAAACTCCTTGTTTTTAATAGTTATAATTATATGTATAATGTTGTTTAAATATTTTTTGCCGTAAAAAAATAACACGTACCAAAATCTTGGTTTTGGGGCAAGTGTTATTTTTCAAATGGGCTAATATTATACTATTAATTTGCAATTTTGTAAATATGGAAATATAAAAAATTTTAAGATTTTTTGTCGTTTTTACATAAAAACATATTTTGGATCAAATGGTTTTGTAGTACCACGAGAAAGTCCACCAAGTCTTAAACTTCCTATTTGTACTCGCTTTAAAAAGGTGACAATTTTATTTTCAGATTCAAACAATTTTCTAATTTCACGATTTTTACCTTCGGTTATAACAACTTCAAATTTAGTAAATTTTTCACCTTCTTCAAGTACTTTTATTTGGCAAGGGGCAAGTTCAGTTCCATCTTTAGTTGTAACACCTTTTCGCATTTTTTTAAGTTCTTCGTTAGAAATTTTGCCTTCAATTTTAACAACATAGGTTTTTTTAATTTTGCTAGAAGGGTGGGTAACTTTACTGGCAAAATCTCCATCGTTAGTAAATAACAGAAGGCCTTCGCTGTCGTAGTCTAATCTGCCAACAGGCTTAACAAGTTGTTTATATTTTTCAGGTATAAAATCCATAACGGTTTTACGGTTTTTGTCATCACTAACAGTTGTAACACAGCCTTTTGGCTTATATAGCATTAAATATATAAAATTATCGGTATAATCTATATGTTTGCCATTATAAAATACACTATCTTTTTTTTCATCAATTATTGTTGCAAGATTGGTAACGACCTTGCCATTAACACTAATTTTCCCAGAAATAATAAGTTCTTCTGCCTTTCTTCGGCTTGCAACCCCAGTTGTAGATAAAAATTTGTTCAGTCGCATTATTAAATTTTCTCCATAAATCTATTTTAGCCAATTATATAATAAAAAACAAAAAATAGCAATAATATGTCAGGTAAAAAAACTAGTTTTCTTTTTTATTTGCTTAGTAATTAAAAGTGTGGTATCATAACGGTATGAAGAATCAAAATTTTTTTTATTATATAGGTCTTGGCATACTTTTACCAATTAAATGGCTTTTAATGGTCTTGGAATCAATAGTTGCACTTTTGCTTTATATACCATTTGTTTTGTTATTCCCAACAAAAATTAAAGGTCTAAAAAATCTTAAAAAAGCAGGCAAAGGGAAGATTGTCGCTGTAAATCATTATTCTAATTTTGACCCAATATTTTTGGCTGTCGTGCTTTATCCAATTCCATTCACTCGCACCTTTGTTGCCAAGAAAGAAATAAACAAGTGTAAATTGATTGGTTTTTTGGTTTCCTGTGCGGGTGTTATGTATATTGACCGCTCTAAACCAGATATTAAAGCGATGAACAAAATTGTTAAATTATTAAAGCATGGAAGAACTGTTTTAATTTTCCCAGAAGGTACTCGCAATAAAAATAGTGAAACAGAAGATATGCAGGCAATAAAATCTGGAGTGATTTTTTTAAGTTCTCGTGCTGGCAAGTCGGTTGTTCCAACTGTAATATTGCATCGTATAAGATTATTTAGGCCAAATAAAATAATAATTGGGCAAGGTGAAATTTACACTAAACTTAACAAACAAGAAACCCAAGAGGCTGTTAATGCCCTAACAAATAACTTTGCAAAGTTAAGAGAACAAGGAAATAGTGGTATAACAAGCAATAAAAGACCAGAAGTAATTGAAGAAACGCATAAAAACAATTGAAAAATAAAAAAATAGGAGAGCAATATGCAAAATTTACTACTTTCAACCGAAGGCACAACATGGGCACTTTATGTATTAGTAGCACTTTTAGTAATTGGGAATATAGTGTTTATAGCACTATTTATTAGCAGTGTTGTGCGAAATAACAAGCTAGAAGACGATATGCGAGATGATCTTATGAGTCTTATTGGCAAGCAAACCGAAAAAATAACCTCTACCAGTTTTGACAAAGAGAGAAAACAACCGGTAGAGGCTCAGCCTAAGCCATATGGCAACACAAAATACAAAATGTATGAATCTAAAAACAAAGATGGCTGGTATATAACGGAAAATGGGAAAACCGAAAAAATTGCCTATGCCAAATCAAAAGAAGAGGCACAAGAGATAATTAAAAACCTGTGTCGTAATTTATAATAGCAAAAAACCGAAAGAAATTATAAACAAGTAATTTAGCCACAGCGTAATTAACCCCATAATGGTGCCGGCGAGAAGGCAGGCATTGTAGTACCTATATGTGGTATAAGATGCAGAAAGAATTGCAAGCCCAAGAATTACTACTCCAACAATTTTTAGTGAACATAGGTAAAAGAAAAGTGGGTAAAGCAAAATTAATAAACAGGTTGCAGAAAGAGAAATCAAATTTTCAATGATTTCTTTTTTTGGTCTATTAATCATTCCAGAGGTTGTTAGCATAAAAAAAGTTGATAAACCAATTAATATTACAGCGCAGGAACTTAACCAAATTAAGGTGCTTGGGTTTAAAGAAAAGGTCGGTTCACCATTTTTTACAAGTGGAAAGTTCTTCATTTCAAAAAGAAAATATATTCCACCCAATAAAATACCGCCAATCAAGCAAATTAGCAGGCTAAGCCACCAGTGCTTAACAAGCGGTTTTTGATCAATATCGGTTTTAGAATTTGTTAAAGCATTTTCATTCATAATAGTACTCCTTTATAGTAAGATTATAGACAAAACTGAAGTTATTAAACCGCTAAAGTTGACAAAATGTAAAATTAATAGTATATTTAACAAGATTAATAATAAAGGAAATTTAGAAAATGATTCAATGCAATAATGTAAGACTTCAATTTGGTGCACGTGTGCTTTTTGAAGATGTTAATGTAAAATTTGCTAAAGGTAATTGTTATGGCATTATTGGTGCAAACGGAGCAGGAAAGTCTACTTTTTTAAAACTTTTGACAGGTGAACTTAATCCAAGTAGTGGTGAAATAATTATTTCAAAAAACGAAAGAATGTCTGTTTTGGAACAAAATCAAAATGCATATAACGATAAAACTGCCAAACAAACCGTTTTACTTGGGCATAAAAGATTGGTTGAAATTGAAGAACTTAAAAATGCAATATATTCAAAGCCAGATTTTAGCGATGCCGATGGAATTAAAGTTGGCGAACTTGAAACAGAATATGCAGAACTTGGTGGGTGGGAAGCCGAAGGGGAGGCGGAAACCCTTTTAACTGACCTTGGTATTGATAGAGAAGACTTTGATAAGCCGATGAGTGAAATTGAACCAAAGCAAAAAGTTAAAATACTTTTGGCAAAGGCTTTGTTTATGAATCCAGATATTCTTATTCTAGATGAACCAACAAACAATTTAGATGCAAAAACCGTTAATTGGTTAGAAGAGTATTTAATTGATTTTCCGAATATAATTATTGTTGTAAGCCATAACCGATATTTTTTAAATAGAATTTGCACTCACATTTGTGACCTAGATTATGGAAAACTTAATATGTTCAGTGGCAACTATGACATGTGGTACGAAACCAACCAATTATTGCTTCGTCAGGCAAAGGAGCAGAATAAAAAGGCAGAACAAAGAGCAAAAGAACTTCAGGAATTTATTGCAAGATTTGGCGCTAATGCAAGTAAATCTAGGCAGGCAACTAGCCGTAAAAAGGAACTTGAAAAACTAGAATTTGCAGAAATTAAGGTTAGTAGCAGAAAATACCCATATATAGATTTTAGGCCTGAAAGAGAAGTTGGTAACGACATATTGGTTGTAGACAAACTTACTAAAAAAGGCTATTTTGAAAATGTAAGTTTTGTTGTAAACCGAACTGATAAAATAGGCTTTTTATCAAATAAAAGTACTACTATTACAATGCTATTTAAACTTCTTGCAGGAGAGGAACAACCAGACAGTGGAACAATTAAATGGGGCTCTACAATTACTGCCGGTTACCTGCCTGAAAACAATGAAGAATATTTTGCAGGTGTAGACCTTAATTTGGTTAATTGGCTTGGCCAATATGCTAAGGAAAAGGATCAAAGAGATGAAACTTATTTGCGTGGCTTTTTAGGAAGAATGTTGTTCACCGGTGAAGAGAGTCAAAAAAAAGCAAAGGTAATAAGTGGTGGAGAAAGAGTAAGATGTATGCTAAGTAGGGCGATGCTTAAAGGAAGTAATGTGTTAATTATGGATGAACCAACAAACCACTTAGACCTTGAAAGTATAACAAGTTTAAATAAGGCAATGATTAATTTTAATGGTCCAATAATGTTCACATCGCACGACCACGAACTTATGCAAACAGTTGCAAACCGAATAATAGTCATTAATGAAACAAAGGAGTTTGACAGACAAACAACATATAATGATTATCTTGGAATTAATTAAGAAATAGCTCGCTTATATCTGTATAAGCAAACTAACAAAACAACATAACTATAAAAACAAGATTTTATTAAAAATTTTATCGTAAAAAAGGTTGACAATATTTGTCAAGTGTAGTAAACTTATTCTGTTGCATTAATAAAGTACTTTTATTTTTGTCAACGCGTTTAGATTTGCCCTTTAACAAATTTTAGTAGATAAATGGTTCTGTCGGGGTGTAGCGCAGTTTGGTAGCGCACGTGGTTTGGGTCCATGGGGTCGGGAGTTCGAGTCTCTCCACCCCGACCAGGTTTTTACCTTTACAAAGAGATAAGGACTTTACAAAGGTTTATTAGTTGGACCTTTAGCTCAGTTGGTTAGAGCAACCGGCTCATAACCGGTTTGTCCGCGGTTCAAGTCCGTGAAGGTCCACCATTAAATTTGGCTCCGTAGCTCAGTTGGTTAGAGCGATAGCCTGTCACGCTATAGGTCGACGGTTCGAGCCCGTTCGGAGTCGCCATTACCATATTCTACAAAAATTTGCTAATGGGCATTTTGCCTTGGTAGCTCAGTCGGTAGAGCAGGGGACTGAAAATCCCCGTGTCGGTGGTTCGATTCCGCCCCAAGGCACCAAACGATGCTGGTGTGGCTCAATGGTAGAGCAGCTGATTTGTAATCAGCCGGTTGTTGGTTCGATTCCGACCACCAGCTCCATAAGACGGGAGAGTTCCAGAGCGGCCAAATGGAACGGACTGTAAATCCGTCGACTATGTCTTCGGTGGTTCGAATCCACCCTCTCCCACCAAAAAGAAAATCCGTTCACAACATAATTTGTGAGCGGATTTTTATATTAACATTATAAAACTATACAAACATAACAATAATTAAAATGCATTCAGCAGAGTAGTCAAAATTTTTCGCCATACTAGATATGACTGAGTAGACATTTTTTTCATAACAAGATGTGTTATTTAATAAGAAAATATTAAATTGTTATGGATAAAACTTGCTAAGATTTTTATTAATTGTTTAATGATTGTGTATACTTTTGTGTAAAATTTCAAGCCCTATACAAGCCAAGTTGATTTTGTCAATAAAACACTCGTGTGTAAATATATCTGTCAAATTGCACTGTTTTTGTGTCTAAT
>CAJJIV010000005.1 GCA_905187655.1 uncultured Eubacteriales bacterium
ATTTTATCAAAAATTCATCTAGACATATTTATAATTTTAAGCTCTTTACAGATGTGGTTTAGTCACCCAATAAAACATTCAGCCGAGGTGTTTTGTGTTTATAACAGGCAAATATGTTGCTAATTTTAAGTGTGTCGGTTTTTAAACTTAGAAAAATTTATTAAATTTAAGCATTTTCGTTCAAAACATCTTTCATTAAAATGTGACTTAAATTTGCTTACTTCCAACGCACAAATAACTGACAATTCCTTTGTAAATAGAATAGGCGACTTTATCTTGGTACTCTGGAGTAACTAGAAGTGCTTCGTCTTCTTGGTTGCTTAAAAAACCACATTCACAAAGTACGCTAGGAAGCGATGAACATTTAAGCATATAGTAGTCTGCGATACTAGAACCTTTGTTGCTTTCAGCAAGGTCACTGGCAAAGCAAGATTGAATTAAACTTGCGAGCTTTTCCGATTCAGGATTTATTTCAGAATAAAATACTTGTGCTCCACGATATCGGCTAGAAGTAAAACTATTCATATGAATAGATATAACAAGTTCAGCATTGCTTGTTTCAATAATTTTTTTTCGAGCTTCCATATCTCGTTTCTTATAGTCTTTGCTATATTCGCCATACAAACCACTATTATCTTTTCTTGTAAGAATGCAGTTAATTCCACCAGTAAGTAAATAGTCTTTAAGTTTTAAAACAATTGCAAGATTAAGTTCGCTTTCTGTAATTTTTGTTTTTCTTCCAACCGACCCAGGGTCAACTCCTCCGTGCCCTGCATCTAATACTATAGTTACACCAATAGAAGGAGATGCCTTAATTGTTGCAGTAGTATTTTCTTTAACTAGAAATGGAACAACTATTGCAGTGGCTAATATAATTATCGCAATTAAAACATATTTTAATTTCACTACTTTAAACATATCAAATACCTAATTAAATATATTTATCATTTTGACTAATTATGATTTCTTTAAATTAAACAAAACTTTTGTTAAATTAAACAATTGCAATTAGCAAGTGTTTTTGTTATAATACACAATGTATGAATGATGAAGAATTGTATAAAGAATTTTTTGATAGTAAATTAACAGAAAGTGAAGTTAACCAACTTAGTTCGTTGGTGTTGGCATTTGTTGGAGATGTTGTTTTTTCTTTTTATGTAAAAACAAAAGTTTTAAATTTAACAAAACTAAAAGTTAACGCCTTAAATGCAAATACTTCAAAATTGGTTAATGCACACAGCCAAAGGGAAATGCTTTTTAAGTTGATGCCAATTTTGACAGAACAAGAAGCGCAAATAGTTAAACGTGCAAGAAATACCAATATTCATACAAAAGCAAAAAATTATTCAATTGAAGAATATAGGCACGCAACGGCGTTTGAAGCATTAATTGGATATTTGTATTTAATAAGAAGATATGAAAGGCTTAACGAAATTTTAAAATTGGCGGTAGAACAAAATGAAGATTGAAGGTAAGAATGCTGTAAGAGAAGCATTATTAACAAATAAAACGATAGATAAATTGCTTTTGTTAAACGGAAGTGGAGATGGTGAATTGTTTTCTCTTGCCAAAAGCAAAGGAATAAAAGTTCAGTTTGTGACTAAGCAAGTTTTAGATGAACAATCGGCAACAAAAAAACACCAGGGAGCAATATTGTTCACAAGTGACTTTGTTTATTCTACGGTGGAAGATATAGTTAACTCCGCAAAAGATAAGAAAGAAGACTTGTTGGTTATTATTTTAGATGGGCTAGAAGATCCGCACAACCTTGGAAGTGTAATTAGAGTTGCTGAATGTGCAGGGGCTCATGGGATAATAATTCCTAAAAATCGTTCGGTTCAAGTTAACGAAACAGTTGCCAGAGTAAGTGCAGGAGCGGTTGAACGAGTTAAAATTGCCAGAGTTACAAATATTAATGATGAAATAAGAAGACTTAAGCAACTTGGTATTTTTGTCTTTGTTGCTGATATGAATGGTGAAGATTTGTATAATACCAACCTGACCGGAGATATTGCTGTAGTAATAGGTTCAGAGGGATTTGGTGTTAGTGCGCTTACTAAAAAACTTGCAGATGGTGTTATTTCTATTCCAATGTTTGGTAAAATAAATTCCCTAAACGCTTCGGTTAGTGCGGGTATTGTAGTTTATGAAGCAGTGAGGCAAAGAATAAAAAAACAAAAAGGAAAATAAGATTTTGAAAATTACCGATGGAGATTTAGAAGAATTAATAAAGGAAAATATTAAAGATATTAAACTCATTGCTCAAAAATATTATTTAAGCGGTGGTGGCGAAGAAGATTTGTTGCAAGAGGGTTTAATAGGATTTATTGATGGTGTTAATTCTTATAATGAAGCTAGGGGTGATACTTCATCGCTAAATTTCAAAAAATTTACACTTATGTGTGCAAAACGGCAAATATTAGATGCAATTAAAAAAGCAAATAGCAAACGAAACCTACCTCTTAATAGTTCAGTTTCAATAAATACAGATACCTATTTAGAAGCAGATGAAACCTATGATATTGCGCAAACTCCAGAAGAATTAGTAATAAAAAAAGATGAGGCAAAAGAACAATTATTTTCAATTGAAATAAAATTGTCTGAATTTGAAAAGCAAGTTTTAGATTTATATCTAGAAGGTTTAAAGCAATCAGCTATTGCACAGAAACTTGGCAAATCAAATAAAAGTATTGATAACACATTACAAAGAATAAAAAATAAACTTAGGGGATAAAATATATGAGTTATTTAGCATTGTACCGAAAATATAGACCAACTACATTTGATGGTGTAATAGACCAAGAGCACATAACAAATACCTTAATTAATCAAATTAAATCGGATAAGATTGGTCATGCATACTTGTTTTGTGGAAGCCGTGGTACAGGTAAAACTTCTACCGCTAAGATTTTTGCAAGGGCTATAAACTGTTTAAATCCGGTAAATGGCTCACCTTGCGGTAAGTGTGAAAATTGTAAAAATAGTTTAGAAAATAATTTTGATTGTCTTGAAATTGATGCGGCTAGTAACAATGGTGTAGATGAAGTTCGTGAACTAAGAGAGCAGGTTAAATATCCACCCGTTAATGCAAAATATAAAGTTTACATAATTGATGAAGTACATATGCTTACTGCTTCGGCATTTAATGCGTTACTTAAAACACTTGAAGAACCGCCAAAATATGTAGTATTTATTTTGGCAACTACCGAGGTACATAAAATCCCTGCTACCATTTTGTCTAGATGTATGCGTTTTGATTTTAAACTTGTTTCTACTGATAAAATTTGCGAGTTAATTAAAGACATACTGAAAGATCAAAATATTGAATTTGAAGATAAGGCTGTTCAACTTATTGCCAGGGCAGGTGAGGGAAGTGTTAGAGATGCGTTGTCGCTTGCTGATATGGTCATTGCTTATGCAGGGGCAAAACTAACATATGATAGTGTCGTTAAAGTTATTGGTGCTACCGAGAAAGAAAAATTATTTGAAATTGTAGACAGTTTTTTAAAGAAAGACATAGGCGAATGTTTGTATAAGTTGGACCGAATATTGTCTATGGGTAAGCCTCCGTTGGTTTTAAGCAAAGAGTTAATTTCATATTTTAGAGATTTGCTTATAATCATAACTATTAAAGATAAGGCTCCTACAATGGTGGTTGCGCAAAAAGATGTTTACGAAAAAATGGAATTGCAGGCAAATATAGAAAATTATCCTAAAGTAATAAGGGCAATACAGGAACTTAGCACTGTGGAACAAGAACTTCGTTTTAGTAGTGAACCCAAAATTGTACTTGAAACGGCTATAATTAAAGCATTAACAACTCTTAGTTTAGAAGAAAGAGTAGATGCACTTGAAAAGAAACTTCAAGCCTCGCTTGAAGATAAAAAAAAAATAAGCCCTAACATAATTCCTGAAGTTAACAATTTTTCAAAAACAGTTAACAATAATGCAGAAAAAGTTTATGGTGAATTATTAAAGCAATTAAGACTAACCAGCGAAATGCAGTTATACTCTGCAATAATAAACTTAAAATCACTAAAACTAGAAAATAATTGTTTAACTATAGAGATTAATGGTGATAACATTAGTAAGTCAATTGACTATAAAAACAATAATGTATTGAACAGGTTTTTTAAAGATAATAACTTACAATTCAATATAGTGTTAATTGAAGATGAAGAAGAACAATTAATACAAAAACTACAGAAAATTATAGGCGACAAATTAGTAATAAATTAAATACAAGGAGAAAGTAAAAATGGCAAAATTTAATGGATTTGGTGGTGGACCACAAAATATGCAAATGCTTATGAAGCAAGCACAAAAAATGCAGGAAGAAGCACTTAGGGCTCAAAAAGAAATTGAAGAAACTGAAATAACAGGTGAATCTTCAAACGGCTTAGTTAGTGTTACTATAGATGGAAACAAAAATCCAATAAGCATATCAATAAAACCTGAAATCGTTGACCCAGATGATGTTGAAATGCTAGAAGATATTGTGCTTGTTGCGCTAAAAGATGCCAGTGAAAAGGCTGATAAATTAAAAGAACAAAAACTAGGCAAATTTGGGGGCTTAATGTAATTTATGTCAAACTACATTGAACCAATTGGGAAACTCATAAACAATTTTTCAAAATTGCCAGGGGTAGGCAACAAAACTGCGGCAAGGTATGCTTACTATGTTATTAATAGTTCAAAAGAAGATGCGTTGGAGTTTGCTGAAAGTATTAAAGAAGTTAAGGAAAAAGTTAAATTTTGTTCAATATGTGGAAATTATACTGAAGAAGATCCTTGTTTAAACTGCACAAACAATAAAAGTGAAATTATAGTTGTTGTAGCAGAGCCTAAAGATGTTGCTATAATTGAAAAGGTTAAAAATTTTTCGGTATCTTATCACTGTTTGCATGGAACAATTAGCCCATTAAACGGCAAAGGTCCAGATGATATAAGAATAGCAGAATTGCTTAAGCGGGTTAATCAAGGTAACGTAAAAGAAGTAATTATGGCAACTAATACTGATGTAGAAGGTGAAGCAACGGCTATGTATATTGCAAGACTATTGAAACCGCTTGGCATAAAAGTAACTAGACTTGCCCAAGGTGTTTCTATGGGGGCCGATATAGAATTTGCAGATGAAGTTACATTAACCAGAGCCTTAGATGACAGAAAAGAACTTTAAGGTTTTAAAATTAACAACAAACTTTTCTGTAATATAACGAATTAACAAATAGTATTTATTAAAAGACAGCATGTCTGTCTTTTTTTGACCTTGACAAAAAATATCATTTCAACTATAATTGAAAGAATTTTGTGATAAAGGAGAGTGATTATGCTAAAAACTTTAAAGAAGAGTATACGAGAGTACAAAACAGCAAGTATTTTAACACCTTTCTTTGTTGGATTGGAGGTAATCGTTGAATGTCTTATACCTTTTATTATGTCTAAACTTATAACGATGATTGAAAACACTTCTGGTAATGAAGCATTGTACCAAATTCTAATTTATGGGGCAATTTTATTGGTAATGGCCGGTTTGTCATTAACCTTTGGAATATTAAGTGGAAGATTTTGTGCAAAGGCAAGTTGTGGGTTTGCAAAAAATTTACGAGAAGATTTGTTTAAAAAGGTTCAAACATTTAGCTTTGAAAGTATAGACAAGTTTAGTTCATCTAGTTTGGTTACAAGGCTTACAACTGATGTGTCTAACGTACAGAATGCCTATACAATGATAATAAGAATGGCAGTAAGAGCTCCCCTAATGTTTGTATTTGCGATGTTTATGTCTTTCTATATTAATGTAAAAATGTCGCTGGTGTTTGTAGTAGTTGTGCCGTTATTAATTTTTGGTTTAGTATTAATTATTTATAAGGCACTACCAAGATTTAACAAGGCGTTTAAAAAATATGATAACTTAAATGCTGTTGAACAAGAAAACATTAAGGGAATGAGAGTTGTAAAAGCATATGTCAGAGAAGACTATGAAACTAAAAAGTTTACACGTAGTTCAAATGAAATTTGTAAAGAATTTACAAAAGCAGAAAAGCTAGTAGCATTGACAAGTCCACTTATGTCATTTTGTGTTTATCTTGCCATGCTTGGAGTGAGTTTTTTTGGGGCAAAATTAATAATCAGTTCAATGGGAACAGAATTGACTGTTGGAGAGCTGAGTAGTTTAATTACTTATGGTTCGCAGATATTAATTTCATTTATGATGCTATCTTTCGTTTTTGTCACTTGTAGTATGGCATTTGCAAGTGGCAAAAGAATAACAGAAGTTCTAAATGAAAATAGCAAACTACATAACCCTAAAAATCCATTGACTACTGTAAAAGATGGCTCAGTTGAATTTAAAAATGTATATTTTAAGTATAGTGAAAAAGCTGAAAAGTTTGCACTTAGTAATGTTAATTTAAAAATTGAAAGCGGACAGACTGTTGGCATTGTTGGTGGAACGGGAAGTAGTAAAACGACATTGGTAAGTCTAATATCAAGGTTGTACGATGTAACAGAGGGCGAGTTGTTGGTTGCAGGTGAAAATGTAAAAAAGTATGATTTAGATACCTTAAGAAATAGTGTTGCCGTTGTATTGCAAAAAAATGTGCTTTTTACTGGCACAATAAAAGACAATCTACGATGGGGTAAAAAAGATGCGACCGATGAAGAGATGATTAATGCATGCAAAATTGCTGGCGCTGATGAATTTATAAGCACTTTTCCTAAGGGATACGATACAAAAATTGAGCAGGGTGGAGCAAATGTATCTGGTGGGCAAAAACAAAGATTAACAATTGCAAGAGCACTATTAAAAGACCCTAAAATTTTGATATTAGATGATTCCACAAGTGCGGTTGATACCAGAACTGATGCTGTAATAAGAAAAGGTCTTAAAGAAAGTTTGCCTGGCACAACTAAAATTATAATTGCCCAAAGAATTGCATCGGTTCAAAATGCTGATTTAATTCTTGTTATGGATAATGGTGAAATTGTAAATATGGGAAATCACGAAGAGTTGTTGCAGACTAGTGAAATTTATCGTGAGATATATGAAACTCAGAACAAGGTGGGTGGCAAAAATGAGTAAACATTCAGTAAAAAATTTAAAAGCCCCTATGCAAAAGGCAAAAAAAGGAACGTTTAAAAGACTTTTAAGTAAATTATTTGCTTGTTCAAAAGGTTTAATTATTTTAGCAATAATTTGTTGGTTGTTTAGTGCTATTGGTGGAGCCTGTAGTAGTATATTTCTTAAAAATTTAATTAATGAAGTTATCTCTCCAGTACTAAGAAATCAAAGTACATTTGCACAAGTTCAATCTACGTTTATTACCATAATTTGCTTGATGATAGGCATTTATACTATTGGTATAGTTAGTTCGTTTTTAAGTGGACGCATTATGGCTTTTGTAACACAGAATTTTTTAAGAAATATAAGAAATGAAATGTTTGCAAAAATGCAAAAGCTTCCTATAAGTTATTTTGATACTCATAAACACGGCGAAATTATGAGTTATTATACCAACGATACAGATAGTATACGATTACTTATAAGTGAAAGTTTACCGCAGATAGTTTCAAGCACTTTTACACTTTCTGCACTGGCAGTAGTTATGCTAAGTTATAGCATATGGTTAACTCTTGTAATGGTACTTGGGGTTGTTGCAATGATGCTAGTTTCTAAAAATATTGGTGGAAGAAGTGTAAAGCATTTTGTAAATCAGCAAAAATCTATTGCCGAATGCGAGGGATATATTGAAGAAATGATGCATGGGCAGAAGGTTATTAAAGTTTTCTGTCACGAAGAAGACACTATAGCTGGCTTTAAAGAAAAAAACGACAAACTTTTTGCTGATAGTGAAAGAGCAAATAAGTTTGCTAATATTATGATGCCTATTATGGGTAATATCGGAAACTTCTTATATGTTTTGGTTGCATTTGTTGGTGGATTATTATTAATTGCAAAAGTGCCAAATTTAACAATAGTAAGTTTTGGTTCGGTTATAACTGTTGGTGCAATTGTCAGTTTTCTAACAATGACGCGTAGTTTTACTACAAACATAAGCCACATGAGCCAAGAAATAAACTGGATAGTACTTGGTCTTGCTGGTGCAGACAGAGTGTTTTCTCTTATTGATGAACCAGAAGAAGCAGACAATGGTTACGTAACACTTGTTCGAGGCAAATACAATGAAAAAGGCGAAATTGTTGAATGCAAAGAGTCTGAAGCAACACTTTGGGCATGGAAACATCCACATGGCACTGGTGAAACTACATACACTGAACTTAAAGGAGATGTAAGGCTGTTTGATGTGGATTTTGGTTACCAAAAAAACAAAATTGTTTTAAAAGATGTAAGCCTTTACGCAAAACCAGGCCAAAAAGTTGCGTTTGTTGGTGCTACTGGTGCAGGCAAAACAACGATAACCAATTTATTAAACAGATTTTATGATATTGCAGACGGGAAAATAAGATATGATGGCATAAATATTAATAAAATCAAAAAAGCTGATTTAAGGCGCTCTATTGGAATGGTTTTGCAAGATACAAATCTATTTACGGGAACGGTTAGAGAGAATATTAGATATGGCAGGCTTAATGCAACCGATAGTGAAGTTGAAGAAGCTGCGAAAATAGCCAATGCCCATGACTTTATAACAAGACTACCAAAAGGTTACGATACAGAACTTACTAGTGATGGAGCAAATCTTTCTCAGGGTCAAAGGCAATTAATTAGTATAGCAAGAGCGGCAGTATCAAAGGCGCCTGTTATGATTTTAGATGAGGCAACATCTAGTATTGATACTAGAACTGAACTTTTGGTTCAAAAGGGAACCGATCAATTAATGGAGGGTAAAACAGTTTTTGTAATTGCACATAGATTGTCCACTGTTCAAAATAGCGACGTTATTATGGTTTTAGATCATGGAGAGATTATAGAACGGGGAAGTCATGAAGAATTGATACAACAGAAAGGTAAATATTATCAATTATATACAGGTGCATTTGAACTTGAATAATGTACAGGTCACAAGAAAACCTTGTGACCTGTATTTTTTATTTGTACAAATTGTACAAAAATTCCAAAAATTTAGTCTTTATTTTTCAAAATTATTTGTCAAAGACCACATTATTTATTTGCCAATTATCACAAGATAATTTATAATGTAACTAAATAATTGTGGCCAGAAGAAATGTCAAAATTCGACAAAAAAGTACAGAGGTTAAAAAGATTTATGAAGAAAAAATCGTTAATAACAAAAGCAATCATTGGTGTATTTGCCTTTATTGTTGGCTTTACTTCGTTATTATCTTATAACAATATTAAGTTATATAATAATAACCAAAACCAGACAGCTGTAAAAGCGGATGTAATTAATAATGCAAATTTTTCAAGTTCAGATAAATTTGCAGTAAATAATAATGGGTTTACAACCTTTGAAAGTGCTTTAAGCAGTGTTCAAAATGGTGAAACCATTACATTACTTAGCGATTATAGTCCATCATCAACTATAGAAATAAATAAAGATGTTTCAATTGATCTTAATGGATTTAATATTAATGTTAGTTCGCCAATTGTTGTCGGTGCGGATGCGACATTAAACATTTACAACTCAGCAAATAAAGTTACTCAAACCGATGATAATTTGGGTTCCATAACAACATATTCTAATGGGATAACAAGTTCAGGAAGTTATTGTTTTCAGGTTAGTGGTACACTTAATGTGTATGGGGGAAAATTTGTAAACACATCTTCTAGCACTTCGGCAATTTTTTGTGCAGTAGCATCATCATCAACTATTGATGTTTATGATGGTTATTTTGTTGCTGTTTCTTCATCTTCTGCAAACGGCTTTACTATAGTCAAGGGAATTACTAATGTTAATTTTACAACTTTTGGCGGTTATTGGAGAACCAATGGAGTTACAATTAACATAGATGCAAGCCAAGATGGTATGTCTGGTATGTATGTAAACATCCTAGGCGGTACTTACTATTCAGTAAATTCTTATGGTATTTTAATGAAAGGTCTTGAAGGTATAGATTCTCTTTACCTTGTTGTTATGCCACAAAATGGAAGAGCGATATCAATCTCAGGTAGTTATGGTATTTATGCAGAATATGCCAATTTAACAATTTTGGGTGGTACTATTAGCGGACGAAGCAATAGTGGTATTTATTTAAAGGCGACAAAAGCTTCATCTGGCCGTTACCTAAAAATCTATGCTGGTGATATTACCGGACAAACAAGTGCGTGCGACATTGCATATGCGTCTACTACAATTTATGGTGGTAACTTTACCTCTACTTCAACTTATACATTAGACTTTGAACGTTCAACGGTAAATATATATGGTGGTAAATTTACTTCTTCAAGTGCAGTCAACCTTTACATAAACACCGGTTGGTTCTTAGATCGTTCTGGATCAATAACTGTTAATGGTGGTGCGTACAACAATACTGGTTGGTCAACTTCCCATATTTCAACTAACGGAACCAAAGAAACAGTTGGGTCTTACACTTATATTGTAAACTCAAATGATACTTCTTATGGGAAATATTATATGCCGTCAACTTGGCTTGGAACTTCCTATATTGCAACAAGGTCTACAAAAACAGGAAGCGAAACAATTCAAGTTAACGGAAGCGCTGTTACTCTAGATACCTATTCTTACGCAATAACAAAATCAAGCGGTTCAATTTTAGCTAGTATTAATAATTCATCTTCAATAACGCTAACTACAGCACTAACTGAAGATATAATTATAAGCAAAGAAATTACAATTAATAAAAATGGTCAATCAATTACCGGTTTAGTTAAAGCGGGTAATGGATATATGTTAACCGAAACTACCGATCAAATCGTTGTAACAAGTTATGACAATTATAACTGTGAAGTATTTTTGCGAGGCAAAAATTATTTAGATGAAACAATGGTGGACAATTTTGCCGGTGTAACTTTATATGACCACACAACTACAACAGAGTTGGGAAATATAAAGAATAATTCAATTGTTTATTTTTCAATTGCTTTTAATGAAGGATATCGTATTTTGCCTGGCGAAACTTTGTCGGTACAATATTCATTAGACGGAACTAATTATATAGATATATCTGAATCGGAATGTGATGGAGTATATATTATTCCAAATGTTTGTAACCAGAAAGTTTATATTTTAGTTTTAGGTGTATCTAATGTTTATAATGTGTCATATGTAAATTACAATAACGAACAGATTGGTGTAGAAAAGGTACTTTATAACGGTTCGCCAACAGCTAAAATTGATGGAAACGAAATTAATACTGCCCGTGTTGGTTATACATTTAACGGATGGGGTGCAACTCTTACAACTCCTGCATCTGAAGTTTATAATTTAAGCTCAATTAAAGTTACCGATGATTTAGTTTTATATTCAATATATTCAATTAATTATTACAATGTTAAATTCTACGACTACAATCAAACAACTGAACTTGGTTCAGAAACTTTAGCATTTAATAGTACTATTACTCCACCAGAAAATCCTTCTAGAATTGGTTACAAATTTATTGGTTGGGCAACAAGTGCATCTGCATCATCAACTGAGATAGTTGATTTTAGCAGCTACACACTTGGTGCTGGCGATGTTGCTTTTTATGCAGTTTATGAAAGAGAAAATTACACAATATCTTCTTATGAAGACGATATTTATAGAATTACGCCTTCAACTGGTAATTATGATGAAGCGGTAACAATTAATATTAACCTTCATAATACTGCATACTCATTAACTGGTGATAATTATATTGTATATTATTCACTAAACAGCGGAACCACTTGGGTGCAAATTGATGGTACTGTTAAAGATGGGTATACAATTCCTGCAAATACAATTTCTGCAAACTGCTTAATTAAGGTAGAAGGTATTACTAATCTATATCCTTTACTACTAAAAAGATATGATGACACTGAAGGAAAGATGGTTGATTATAAAACCATTATGGTAGAATATGGTGCGAGTTTTGTTGGCTTAAATTTAGACAATGAAATTCCAAGTGCTAGGGAACATTATGATTTTGTTGGTTGGGCAGATGGTGAAGCGGCTGCAGTTATTACCGATTGGTCTTTAAAATCAATGGATAGCAAAACAGGTGTTATACTTTATGCAAGATATACACCAAAAGATTATATAATTACTTTTAAAAATGAAGATGGAAGCACAATTACAACCAAGACGGCAAAATACAATACTACATTTAGTCAAATTGATGTAGATGCTATAATAGCTGATGATAAAACTGGTTATGATTTTGTTGGTTGGTCTACCGAAGTAGAAGGAGCAAAAATCGCCACCAACTATGTAATTGAAAGTGACTTAAGCGTTTATGCTATATACGCAAAGAAAAGTTATGTTGTAACATTCTACAACGAAAATGAAGAAAAAATATCTTCGCAGAGTGTTTTGTATAATGAATTTGCAGTAGACCCAGGTGAACAAGTTAAAACCGGATATGATTTTAAAGGTTGGGTTACATCGTTAGATTCAGAAGAAGTAGTAAATGTTTCAGAATACAATATAACAAAGAAAACCAATTTCTATCCTTATTACCAAATTAAAAAATTTACTGTTGAATTTTATGCAAATGATACTGACACAACTCCTTTTGAAACACAAATAGTTAACTACAATAAGTATGCAACTGCACCAGAAACAGAGCCAGAAAAAGTGGGTTACAAGTTTGATGGCTATCGCGTTTCTACTGCAATTGTTAATTTAGAAAGTTATAAGATTACTGAAAATACAAAATTTTATGCAGTATTCTCATTAAAATATTTTGAAGTTGTTGCAGATGGATCTAACTATTCTATTCTAAACGCAGAAAAAACAATGGCATTAACAAAGGCAAATCACGAAGAAGATTTGGCGTTTACATTGTTACTTGTAAGCGGATATCATACAACTGAATCAACTGTTGTTAAATATAAAATTGGTGATGGAGAATATGTTGCCATTACCGCTGTTGATGGTGTATATACAATAAATAAAACAGATATTGTTGGTAATGTTTACATTCTTGTAGCTGGTTTGTCTAATGAATATGTAGTTAATTTTAAAGATAAAGATGGCTCAAATATTCTTCAAACAAAAAGTGTGGTCTATAACACAACAGTTAGTTATACTGGTGAAACTCCAACCGCAAGTGGAAGTGAGTTCTTGGGCTGGTCGCTTGCGCAAAGTGGGGCAGTTGTTGACCTTAGTGAATATCTTATTACTGGTGATACAACGTTTTATGCAGTATTTTCAATAAATGCATATACTGCAAGTTTCTATAATGGTACCGACCTTGTAAGCAGTCAGTCAGTGACTTACGGAACAACTGTTAATGCTGAGTTGTTGCCAACACCAACAAAAAAAGGTTACATTTTCAAATACTGGTCTGACACCGAAGATGGAGCAGAAGTTAAATTGTCCATAACGCCGATAGTTGCAGATACTAATTTTTATGCTGTGTTTGAAATTGCAACATATACAATTGAACTTAAATATAGTTCAGGCAAAACAGTAAGAGAGAGTTGGACAGCGGTCTATAACACATATACATCTATTCCTGATGGAACTGGATATACAATTCCAACTGGCTATGAAATTGCTGGATTTAGTTTAAGTGCAAATGGAAGCATTCTTGGCACAACTGAAGATGGAAAAATCGATTGCAAGATTGAAGACAATACAACTTTTTATGTAGTATTTAAAGTTAAAAATTACAAGGTTACCGTTGAGTCTCCTTCTGCAATTAGAATCACTAATCCAGAAGGAACGTCAGATATTACGTCTTGTACATATGTTGATGGATTGACATTTGCTGTGGTACTTAAAGAAGGTTATTCTTACACAAGCGGAACAACCGCAAGTGTTGAATATGGCGTAGATGGACTTTATGCAGCTGTAACATATGTAGAAGCAGAAGGTGTTTACAGAATTAATAGTTCTACAATTACAAGTGACATTACTATTAAAGTTACAAATGTAACAAATGAATATACTCTTGCTTTTATTGTAGATGGAAGTGAATATAATTCACAAACTGTTGCTTACGGAACAGATATTAGCACTCTTTTACCATCTAATCCAACGAAGACTGGTTATAATTTTAAAGGTTGGGCAATAGTTGAAGATTCTACTTCAGTAGTTACAAACTTTGGCACAATGACAATTGGTGGAAAGATTTATTATGCCGTATTCACCGAACAAAATTATGCGTTAAACACTATTGGCGAAAATGTAGTTTTCAGTGACTCCAATGGTTCACCAATAACAAGTGGTGATAGCTTGTTAACATACAAAAAGTCATATGGTTTCTTTGCTGATCCAACGGAAGGATATTATACAACAAGTGTAATGTATAAGGTTGGAGATGGTGAATATCTTCCATTAACTGCAGTTGGAGGTATGTATACTATACCAGCTGACAGTGTTACCAATAGCATAACTATTAAAGTTGAAGTATCTAATTTATATACAATTACCTTCAAAAATTATGATGCAACAGATATTGGTGAAGGTGTAACAAAAACAATTGAATACGGAACGACTTGGGGAAATGTTTTAACAAGTGATGTAACAGGCTACAATGATCGCCGAGATGAGGGCTATACCTTTATGGGCTGGTCACTATTATCAGGAAATGGGAGAGCAATTGCGGATACATATCAAATAACTTCTGATGTAACTGTTTACGCAAGATATGAAAGATCTAGCACAATTACCATTACAACTCAAGATACATTTAAAATTGTAAATTCTGATGGCGTTGAAATTACATCATGTTATGCAGAATCAAGTTTAACATTTAAGGTTGTATTAGAAGAAGGTTATAAACTTCCTGCAGAAGAAATCCTTTCGCTACGTGTTGTAGTTAACGAAAGTGAGATTGCAGTACAACAGGTTGGCGATAGCTTTGTTATTGCTACAGGATTATTATCCGCTGATGCAGAAATTTCTTTAACTTGCAAATTAAATCACCAAGTTGAAGTTAAGTTTTTAGATTGGGACAATTCTGAACTATATGTTATAGACATAGAATACGGAACAACATATGGTGATAACAGCGAAGTATTTGCTTCGGTAGAAATTGGTGCGCCTTCAGATGAATCATATAAATTTGCTGGGTGGTCATTAACACAAGGCAGTGGTGCAACCATTTCAGAAAGTTACTCATTTAAGACAGATACAACATTGTATCCAGTTAAAGTTGAAAAACAAAGAAGTTCAATTTCCGGTGGCAAGGGTTACCAAATTGTAGATTCAGATGGAAATGCACTTGTATCATTTATTAATGATTCATCATTCTCGTTCAAAATTATTCTAGATGAAGGATATCGACCAGAAAACAATTCTACAATTAAAATTAGTTACAAATTAACAGGCAGTGACACAACTACCTTAATTGAAGAAAATGCAACCGTAAATACTGTTTATTCACTAAGTGGAATTTCTACTTCTTTAACAATTATAGTAGAAAACATAACTAATTATCATATTGTAACCTTTAAAAACTCCAACGCAACCGAAGATACAATAACAACAAAATCTGTTTTATATCAAACGACATTGGCTGGTTCTTTAACAGCAGTTACAGGCTACGAAGATCGCAGAGATTTAGGTTATACTTTTGATGGTTGGTCACTTGAAAAGAATGGCGAGTTAATTAGCGATGAATATACTGTAACAGGAAATGTAACTTTATATGCACACTATACTGAAAGTGCAAATATAACAATAAGTGGTGGAACTGGTTACACTGTAACAGATACTGCTGGAGCCACATTAACTACAGCTAAAAAAGAAGCTAAATTAAGTTTTAAAATTCAGTTAGATGATGGCTACTATGCAAAAGATGGCGGGTTAGTTGTAACCTATATCATTGGTGCAAATACCTATGAAATTGTTGCTGATGGTGAAGTTTACACAATTGAAACAGGTAATTTAATTGGCAATGTAACTATTGTTGTAACCAATATTTCAAATCTATATAAAGTGTCTTTCTATAGCGGTGCAGGTGTATATCAAACTGCGCAAGTAGCATATGGTAGCAATTTAACCGCTCCTACAAATAACCCAACAATGCAGTATTACACTTTTGTTGGTTGGTCAGAAACCGAAGGCAGTAGTGTAGTTGTTGATGTTAGTACCTTAGTTATGCCAAAAGAAGAGAAAAAATTATATGCTTATTATACACCAAATAGTTATAGTATTAGTTCAAACTCTCCAAGTTATGTTATAAACGCAGAAGGTACACCAACATATTTAACCGACTTTGAATTCACTTTATCATATAAGAATGGATACCACAGAACCGATGAAGAACTTGTTGTTTATTATTCGGTAGATGGTGGAGATTTGCAAACTGCAACTGTTGAAAACGAGACCATTACAATTGCAGGAAGCACAATTAAAGGAAGTATTTTAATTTTTGTAAATAGCGGTATAACAAATAAGTATCAAATTACTTATCACTATGGCAAAAATAATGTTTATACTGAAACAAGAGAAATAGAATACAATACAACTACTGGTGCAAATATTGGTAGTGTTGGTTCTACACTAACTAACTTAAATAGTGTTACAGGATATACTTTTGCAGGCTGGTCTGCCACAGAAGATGGTGAAAAAATTACTAACTGGACGAACTATCCAATTACTGCAGATGCAGATTATTATGCCGTTTACACAATTAATAGTTATACTATTACCTTTATTTATGGACTAGACAAGAGCTTAAAAACCGAAGCTCAATATACTTACTTAACTAAATCAAGCGATATTGTTCAGCCAGATGCATCAGTTGAAGGGTACGACTGGCAATGGAATATTGAAATAACAGACGTAGTTAAGGATGAAACTTATACCGCTAGTTATACTACAAAATCTTATACAGTAACCTTCATTTATGGTTTAAGTGGTGAAGAAAGTGAAAGCGCAGTTGTTCTTTATACTACAGTAGGTGTTGCTGAACCAGTTAGTGCAACTAAAGAAGGCCATACACATATTTGGGAAAACGAAGAAGGCGAAACTGTTAATTTAGCGAATGAGACATTTAGTTCAAATAAAACATATACCGCAGTTTACACCGCAAAGACATATAGTGTTTCAACAATTTCATCTTACTATACAGTAGACAAAACATCTTGTACTTTCAACACTGAACTAGTTTTAACATTAACTTTTAAAACAGGATATTATGCTAAAAATAACTTAATAGTTAAATATATGGTAGGCAATGACACAACGGAATTGATGTGTGAAGTTAATCCATATGAAGCAGGTACTACTACTGCACAAGTAATTATTCCAGCAGACAGCATTACTGACAATATAAGAATAAAAGTTGCGAGCGAATATTCAAATGTATATACAGTAACTTACCATTATGGAGAATCAGATTCAAAGACCTACGAAGTAAATTTAACTTATGGAAACAAAGGAACATTAATTTCAAGTTCGGCTCCAACAACAACTGCTGAACTTGCGGGAAGAACTCTTAACGGGTGGTCTTCAGTACAAAACGGTGAAGTTATTACAAATTGGAGCGAGATAACCGTTACTGGAGATATGGATTTTTACGCAGTATATACAAATAATACCTATACTGTATCTTCAGGCGAACCAAGCAAGTATAATTTATCTGAAAGCAATTTGACTTATGGCGAAGATAAATCAATAACTATTAATTTACTTAATGGTTATCGTAAAAACGGCGAAACAATTACAATTGTTTACACACTAGGAACCGAAACTCAAACTTATGATTGCACAATTGTTTCTACCGAAAGCAACATAATAGTTAAAATTCCTGCAGACAAAATTACTGCAAATGTAATAATTTTTGTAACTGAAGGAATATCTAATGAATATAAGATTAACTATCACTATGGTTTAAATAATGAAACAACAAAAGCAAGAAGTTTGGAATTTAACACAAGTGGCGACATTATATTAGCATATGCTCCTGATAAAGAAGAAAGCAATATTTCAGGTAGAACTCTTTCAGGTTGGTCGTTAGATGAACGTGCAGAAACAGTTTCAGATTTGTCTAGCTACAAATTAACTAGTGATATAGATTTATATGCTGTGTATAGCAACAATACATATAGTGTATTTAGCGGAGAAACAGACAAATATTCTCTAAGTGTAACCACAGCACAATATGGCACAGATTTAAAAATTACTTTAAACACATTAAATGGCTATCATCGCACTTCTGAACCACTTGTAGTTGAATATATGATTGGTTCAAGCGAAGAGAGATATACAAATGCAATTATTAATGGTGAAGAAATTACAATTAGCGGAACCAACATTATTGGCAACATCACAATATATATTGATCAAGCATCAATATCTAATAAGTATATTGTAACTTTTGTTACTGGAGTAGAAAGTGACCAAGAAACAATAAGACAAGCAATATATAATACTAAGGATATTAGCGGTCTTGCTCCAAATGCAGATGTTGCAGGTTATAATTATGTTTGGACAATTAATAGCGTTGAAGCAGATTTAACAAATGTTACAGTAACAAACGACCTAATAGTTATTGCAAGTTACACCGATGCAAGTTATGCTGTTAAAACAGTAGACCAAGCACCTTATACCATTATTGGTGGAACAACTGCAACACATGGAACTGATTATACCTTTACAATTTTATTTAGTGAAGGTTATCATGCAAATGCATCATCAAAAGTTCAATTTAAAGCCGGCAATGGACAATTTATAACATTAAGTGCAGATGCAGGTGGTAATTATACAATTAACGGCGCTGATATTGTTGGTATAATTACAATTCAAGTAACAAACACATCTAACACTAATGTGGTTAACTTCTTAGCATATAACCAAGAAACGTTAATAGAAACTAAAGAAGTTGAATATGGCACACTATGTATTAATATACCAGCAATTCCACAAAGAACAGGATACAATGGTCTTGGTTGGGCAATTGTTGGAGAAACAGATTTATTTGACTTTGAAAATACACCTATTACAGAAAACATTAATTTATATGCTGTTTATAAACTAAAGACTTATCAGGTTACAATTGTTGGAGATGGTTATACTGTTAAAACTGAAAGTGGTGAAGATTTTGAATCGGTAACTCATGGACAAACAGTTAAAATTAAAATTATTTTAAATGGCGTTTATCGTAGAGTTGAAGATTTTAATGCAAGTTATAAAATTGGTACAAATATAGGACTTATAAGTAATAATCCTGCTGATACAAATGACACTGTTTACACAATTGATGGCGGAAATATAGTAGGCAATATGGAAATTACTGTAAAAGGTATTTCAAATAAGTACACAGTTAAGTTTTATGATAAAGACCAAACAACAATTTTAGCAGAGGGTATTTATACTGGTAACAGAAATGTAATAGAAAATATAACCATGCCAACTGCTGAGAATGTTACAGAAGTTATTGGCTACAACTTTAGTGGCAAATGGGTTTCTTCAAAAGAAAATATTTTGCGTGATAGCAATGGTATAATTTTGGCATCTAACAACAATGTGGTAATGGCTGATGACCTTGGCACAAATTATAGTGAGGATCTAGAATTTTATCCTGCATACAACGCAGTTAGTGAAAGAATTAATATTTATTACTATAATACCACAGATAAAATTGGATATGTAAGTGGTGGAAGTCAAACAGAAACTGGTTTTGTTTTAAATGTAGAGGGCTTATGTACCGCAGAAAGCATAAGTAGTGTTTATAATCTAACAAAGGGTCTAAAATTTGCGTTCAAATTAAATTTGGACTCTAACAATGGTTACCGAGCAATTAATGACATAGTTGTTAAATATGCGGTAGCAACAAGAACTGACTACGAAAACTTTACAACTATAACTCCAGATGAAAACGGAGTATACACAATTGCAAGAACATCAACAAATACGAGCTTAGTAGTTGTTGTTGAAAATGTTTCTAACTATTATACAGCTACCATCAACACATCTGAAGGCACAAAAGAATTTCCATGCATACAAAATTATACCGACAGTAGTGCGCTTTATACCTTTACTGGTATGGGAACGGTAAGTGGAGATACAAATAAAGATAATTATCAATATGGCACTGACTATAAATTTGAAGTTGTTTTAAGTGATTTATTCTTTGGAGTAATAACTGTATATGCAAATGGCGAAAAGTTAACTCCAGTAGGAAATATTTATACCGTTGAAAATACCACTGGCGACATAACTATTACTTATACTTACGAAGCGTATAAAAAGAGTGTGTTAACAGATGCAATTGAAAATGGTGTTTATAAAATTAGTAATAGTGAACAACTACATGCATTATCACTTGTAATTAATAATAATCTAGACCCAACATTTGCTAGTGCAAACTATGAACTTGTTAATGACATAGACTTTAGCAATTCTGCACTTGTAGCAATTGGCACTATAAATTATCCATTTACCGGTAAACTAGATGGTGTAGGGTACGAAATAAAGAATGTATTAATTAATGAAACCAATTATGCTGGATTATTTGGTTATACCATAGGGGCTACTATAATTGACCTTGGAGTTAATGCAGTAGTAACTTCTGAATCATTAGAAAGTGCCGGTATAATAGTGGGCGGAGCATTTGGCGAAACAATCATTGTTAACTCTTATATAAGTGGTAGTGTAAATGGTCAAAATGCACGAACAGTTGGACAAAAGAGTGATTTAACTATTTTTGAAAACATTTTGAATAAAACGACCGAGCAAATGACCGATGCAAGGCTAGAAGAATTAAATGAATTTGTACTTTCACAAAAAGATTTATATAACTTCTGGATAAAAGATGGTGATGTAATTAAATTATTGCACGTATGGACATCTGATTATAAAGCAAGTGTAGTTAAACTTACATTATCACTTAATGGTAACCAGTCTAGACTAGTTATCAGTGATACCGAATTAGATGCTTATGTTGAAGGAAATACTGAAACATCATCATTATATATTTACTTAAATGGCAGTCAATTTATTAACCCATTAACAGGTGAAAGACAGTACATTTATCTTTACACAACATTACCTACTACATCTGGCATAGGAGATGAAACTTTGTTTGCTAGTTGGTTTGTAACTTTATATAAAGATGAACTAACTAAAACTGTTTCAAGTGAAGAGTGGACAAGTGTATTTTTAAATGCAGAATTACTTGTTAATTTTGCTGGTAATCCTACAGGAAGTGAAAATGTTGGCTACAAGGGATTTATGACAGATGATACAGGCACTTCTTATGGTGTAGTATTACTTCAAGAAGGAACCACAAACGATGTATATTATAGATTTATTACTCCAGAAAATCATGGTACTGTTAAAATTGGCACAAGTAATATTTATTACAATACAAGTTTTGTGGGAATAAAAGACACCGAGTATTTAGTTACTGTGAACCCATATTCAGCATATAAAGTTAAATCAGTAAGAATTTTAAATGGTTCTTATGGGTTGGTTCAAGATATCTCTACTGATTTCACATTTACAGCAAGAATAGATGGAGATCTTGGAACTTCTACAAATCCATATATTGTAGAAGTAACATTTGAAGAAGAAGAGTTTAATGTTTATGTAACCTATAATGGAATAGTTAAAGATATAGATAAACAAAACTTTAACACTTTGGGTTATGTACTTTCTAAACCAACAACAAAACTTAATGATGTTATATCACTAGTAGGTCACGACCTAGAAAATAGTAAATTCTTAAGACTTGCTGTTGTTAACAAAAAAGGCGAATTAAAAGAACTTTCTGGCCAAGAATTTACTATGACTGAAGACTTCTTAAACACCTATGCAAACAGAAATGACATCAACGATTATAAAATTGATTTTGTTGTTATTTATCTTCCTATCTATACAATAAATATTGATGCTGAAGAAAACGGCACTTTAATTGTTAAAAATACCGATAACGAAAGACTGGAAGGAGAGAGTCTAAAAGTTGTAAGCGGAACAATACTTTCATTAATAATTACTCCAAACACAGGTTACGCAATTGATTACGTAAAGGTTAACGGTCAAGAAGTAGAAGTTAGCAGAAACAAGGCAGAACTTAAAGTAACTGGTGATGCACAAGTTGAAGTTAAATATAAAAATGTTAAGTATGATATTAATTATTTAGCATTAAGTACAACTGGGACAAGTTTAATAGACCTAATTGAAAATACAAGATTAGTAGATGAGAATGGAAACTTGTTAACAAGCATAGACAAGGATACCAAGATTAAAGAAATTATACAGTTAGGCAGTGTAGATACTTATAAGTTAGTTGAATATTCAATTTTAAGATATAAGTTAGATGAGCATGGCGAAATTAATAAAGATGAGACCGAAACTGTTTCATTTACGGCAAATACAATTAGCACTATCTTAAATAGTAATGGTACTTTAGATTTAAATAGATATGTAGTTAAAGGTCAAATTAAGATTGTTACCAAATATCTAAAACAATTACTTTTAACTGTTTCAATTAACGGAAATGGTGATGATAATGTCGGTTCATTTGATATGTTAATAAAATCTGGATATTATGACACAACAAACGAACTGAAAGACAAGACATCCGTTTCTATGTATGTAGATTTCAGATCAACAATTACAATTAATACTATAAATGGTGTGGGTTATGCATTTGATGGCTTCTCAAAGTGGTCAAGTGAAGAAGGCAAATATACCATAACAAAAGATACAACAATTGTACTTAACTATGTTTTGGCTCCAACCACAATTCAATTGAATGAAGACAAAACTAAAGAAAAATTTGAATATGAATATTCTACAACAGGAACTGAATTAACAAGCAACATTAGTGAAGTTAAAATTGGTGATGAACTAAATTTAAAATACGAAAACACCTTTAAAGATGAAATTACCAAGATTAAATTGTATGCTGCAGATGGCACATTAATTGCTGAAGCAGAAGGAAACTCTGCAAAATTTGAACTAACACAAGATATGTTGGAAAAATTAAGTGGTGGTTTTTATTACGAAACAGAATCTAAAATTACTATTCTATTTATTCTAACCTTCATTGTTCTACCAGTAGTTGCTCTAGCCGTTATCGCATTAGTTATCTTAATGGCAGTTAAAAATAAAAAATTAAGAAATGCAACCAAATCGGCTCTTGAATCTCAAATGAAGACTAATGTAACACGAAATGTTAGCTCCTTCATTAATGACCTAAGATCCGGTAAAGACGTTGGACAGGTTACAGATGAAGATATTCGCCGAGCAATGAAAGACCGTAAAAACGGAGGTAAATAACAATGAGAAAGACTAGTATAAAAAATTTATTGAAAATTACACTTTGTCTTGGAATGTTAAGTTTAATAGGAATTTTATCAGCGTTTTGGTTAGGAGGGAAGCCTTCTACCCAAGCTCAAGCTGATGAACAAGTGCTTCATACTATTACCTTAAATGTTGGGTCTAAAACAGGGTGTGATGTATACAGTGTTACCAATCTTTCTAGTGCTGGTTTTAATTATGATTCAAGCACAAAGGTTGTTTCAATTACATCATTAAACGGCAAAGCTTCTTTTATTGTAAACTTAATTTTAGCAGATGAATGTACTGCAGATTTAAGCATAGCAAGTACTCAAGCAACTATTCAAAGAAACTCTCTAACACAATTTGTTGTTACAATTAATGGCAATGATGCTGTTGTAGATACATTAAATGTTACTTTTGGTGATGCACATAAATTTACTTTAACCAAAGAATTTTGCGAAATTTACGATGTAACATCAGAAAGCGCAGGCTTTTTCTTTAACAAACAAAGTGGCGAAATTACTCTTATGACTGATAGCACTAATGCTATTTCATTTACAATAGTTCCTATTGCAAACAAATTTTATCAAATAGTTGAATCTTCTTTTCAAACTAACGAAGTATATTTCAATGATAATGGAATTTCCCATTTAAAACAAGATGATACTTTTGTTGTTACAATAAATGCCAACTCAACAAAGCTTGGTGCAAACATAAAATTGCAAGCGGAACCAATTGAATATAATTTAGTTTTTGAATGTAAAGTAGATAATATTGTATTAGCGGATACAACTTCTTGCATAACATCTCCAACTGGCACAAATAAAGTAATGTGCGGTAATACCTTGTTTAACGATCAAGATAAGAAGTACGTTGCAAAAACTGTTGTTGAAAAAACAAGTGGTGGAATCTACACAGAAAATCCACAAGTATTCAATAAATTCGTTATTTTGGATAAGAATGGAGACATTTATAAAACACTTTCCACAAATTATGAAAAAGCAGACATTTCTGATGTTGCTATCGTTTCAATTGAAGAACTTGTTATAGATAGTACATTATTAGAAGATTGTTTAACAAATGAAGGCGAATTGGTTATAGTTGCTATGTATCGTTCAGGTGCACTTTTGCAACTAGGAGATTTAGATTTGTCTAAATATCAAATTGCACTTGATTGGACAGGTTGGTATTATAAATTTGAAAACTTTTATTATGTTGAAACAAGTTCTAGTATTACTTTAGACTTAACACGAGTAGATAAGCATTCTAAACTTGAAACAATAACTAGGTCAGTTATGGATGGTGGTGACATATATGAACTTTCTGAAGAACAAATAACTACCAATGATGATGGAAACTATGAATATTCTTTTATAATTCCTGATGATAATTACTATATGGAAGTAGAATTTGGCATTAATCCTATTGAATATGAAATCATATTCACTTGTTATAATGAATCTATTAATCAAGATATAGAAGAAGGACCTATTCAATTAATTTTAGGTGAAGGTTTTTCGCTTGAATATAAAGCCCCATATAATGCAGCTGTTTCATTCAATCTAGAAGATGAGCTAGAGGGATATGAATTTAAATGTTGGGTAATAACTAAAACTGGCGGAGATGAAATAATTAACAGTCAAAGCGGAAATGTTATTATTAATAGCGAAGATTATATAATTGACGGAAAAATTACTATTAAGGCTTACTTTACTCAATTGGTTGGTCTTGAAGTAAAAATTCCTACAACATATAAAGACACCAGTGTAGACTATCTTTTGTACACCGTGGTAGGTGAAACTGAAACACCAGTTACAAAAACCACTAATAATAGATATCAGTTCTATTATGGAACAACAATTAAATTAGTAGCCACAAGTTCTGAATATATAGAATTTGTTAATTATGTTATAAACAATGCAAGTACAAAAGAAAACAGTACATTAACTACCGAAATTAAAGAAGATTCTCAAATTCTTGTTAATTTTAAGAATGTTGATGTCGCTTACAACTTTAATAGTGATTTGTCAAATGCAAATGGTAAGCTAGAGGTTTCATCTGATACTATGTCTATAGGCAAGGCACTAATTATTGCATTTAACTCTAATGCAGGTTATAGTGTTAGTGATTGGAAAATTAATGGTAAGCCAGTTGATGTATTTGTAGATGAAATGAATAATACTTATGGAAATATAATTAATTATTCTGCAAAAAGTAACACTCTTACAATCAGAGCTAACGAAGCATTTATTGAATACATTAAGGAAAATGGTCTTCAGTCATCTGTTTCTACTTCAATTAATAGTGTAATTACTGTTGCGGTTTTGGGTGGTGCAATTTTAATTATAGGAAGTTTGGTACTAATTATTGTTTTAGTATTTATGAACGCTAAGAAGAAAAAACAAATGGCAACTGCTGACCAAGTTGCTAGTGCTCAGTCTAAAAGAATGGACAATGATTACTTACAACGTTTAAGAGAAGGAAAAGAATAAAAAAAGTCAAAGTTAGGGAATAAAAAGTTATTCCCTAATTTTTGCTAGGAGAAATTTTATGTCAGAAAAGAACAAGAAAATAGGCTACATTATTAACGCAATATTTTTAGGATTAATAATTATCGCTGACATTTGCTATATGACAATTAATTGTTTAAGCTATATTACAAAAACTATAGCAAGTGCTCTTTTTGTACTTTGTGGTGCTATTAACTTTATTTATTGCTTAAAAATTAATAAAAATAAGGTATCATTATTTGCAATTTTTATGCTTTTGGGCTTAATTTTCGCAATGCTGGGAGATATATTGTTAATAGACTATTTTGTAATAGGTGCGGGATTATTTGGGCTAGGGCATGTGTTTTTCTTTGTGTCTTATTGCTTTTTATGCAAAGTCAACTGGAAGGATTTTGTAATAGGTGCCGGTATATTTATTCTTGCATTTTTGCTTATAGAAATATATCCTAAATTTGACTTTAACGGAATGAAAGCATTAGTTATTGTTTATGCACTTATCATTTCACTTATGCTTGGCAAGGCTATATCAAATATTTTACTAAAGGAAAATAGAGTATTAAATT
>CAJJIV010000006.1 GCA_905187655.1 uncultured Eubacteriales bacterium
ACAAGTTTTAATACTGTTTTAGGTGCTTTTTGTTGTTTGAATTTACAATACATAGTCGAATATGTTCTAAGCATTAAGTCTTGCATTTGCGGCACTAAATTTGGAAATCTAGTTTGTATATAACGCTGTCTATCTTCCATTGCTTCTATAATTGATAAATGTTTTTTACTAAAACCAGAATGCATTGTACTACCCTGCCTTATAAAATAATAATATAAAATTTTATCAATGCAACAAATCTGGCGACATTCACCAATTAAACGATGAATTATCATTTCATCTTCATGAATCATATTTTCTTTATATCTTAAGTTGTTAAACAAGTGCCTTCTATATAATTTATTACATGGCGAAACAAAGTAAACATTATATTTGCCAGAAAACAACAATTTCATAGCTTCTTCAGCGTTTATTATGCGAGATGAATATGTATTATTGGTTTTTGGCTCCTGATTATCTGTAAATGTCGTTAACTCACAACAAACCATATCTATATCATCATTAACATATTTAATCATAGTTGAATATATATCTTCGTGCAAATAGTCATCACTATCGATAAAAGAAATGTATTCACCACTACAACAATCTAGACCGCGATTTCTTGCAGAACTTTGACCTCCATTTTGTTTATGAATAACTTTTATTCTGCTATCCTTCTTTGCCCATTCATCACAAATTGCTGGGCAATTGTCTGGCGAACCATCGTCAACCAATATTATTTCCAAATTTGTATATGTTTGATTGACAATTGATTTTACGCATCTATCTAGGTAATCTTCTACTTTATAAACCGGTACTATGACAGATATAAGACCTTTGTTTTCCACAAATATTACTCCTTCATAAACTTTTCTAGCAGATTAAGCGTAATACGAAATCCAAACAACATTAACGACACTTTAACTATCATTGTTTTTAAATTACTAATACGTTTAAAAATTTTTTTGTTTTGTCTAAAAGTTTCCACAACATCTTTTTTGCATTTTTGTTCTAGGCGCGAATACATTTTCAAAGTAAAAAACGCTGTGCGTGATATAAATTTTTCTAATGCTATTTTTATTCTTCTGTCACATTTTTCCGCACTTTTATATGCATCATTACAAGCACCAATAGCATCTAGTATTTTTTGTGGGTTCATTGCTGTCATGGCAGAGCCACTTCGGATATCATAAAAATAATACGAAATTGGCATTGCATAAACATCTTTCACGTGTTTCATATAGTTTAGTACAAATAACATATCTTCGGCATTCTTGTAATTTTCAAAGTGCAAATTATTAGATTTTATTATGTCGTGTTTAAATATTTTGTTCCATACCGAATTGTCTAAGTTTTCCTTTATAAACTTGTGCAATTCGTTATTTTTAAACAACTTTTCTTTCTTTATCCAACATTTTTCTTTTTCAACGCCGTTATTAACAATTATCGCGTTTGTTACCAACAAATCACTTTCGTTAATTTTTTCTATCACACTATTTATATTAGCATTTACATAATCGTCTGAGTCCACAAACATAATAAATTGTCCCGACGCCATTTCAATACCCAAATTTCTTGCACTGGAGACTCCACCGTTCTCTTTGTGGAACACTTTAATCTTTTCATTTTCTTTTGCTAGTGTATCACATATTTCTGTCGAGCCATCACTAGATCCATCATCAACAATGATAATTTCATATTGGATTGACCCTAAATTATCTTGCAATGAACACACCATTCTGTTAATAAATTCTTTAGTGTTAAAGACCGGCATAATTATCGACAAAAGTGGATTTTTATTCATTAACCGTTTTTACCCCCAAATTCTCTTCTTTTGATTCTAAATCGCACGCCTTCTCCTCTTCCACAGGAACCAAACTTAGGGCAATTATAGTTATATAAATACTAATTCGGTAAGAAAGCAGATTGCAAAGCGCCATAAACAATCCAAATAAAATTATAAAAGGCATTAAATTGTAAAACTTAAACTTTTTAACATACTCTTTTTTACACGTCGAAATAATTGTTGCAACAACCAACAAACAACCCACTATTCCAAGCCTATAGAACATCTGAACAAAGGTGTTATGCTCTGAAAAGTATGCCGTTTTATAACCATTGTCACAATATATATAGTCTGCACCAATACCATTTCCAAATAAGATATGTACAACACTGTCTGTTGACGCATCAAAATAAGAAAGCCAAATATTTGTTCTACCGGTAGTTAATACAGTAAATCGGTTGTTCCTAAATTTATACTCCACATACTCGGTTTCTCCAGCGGCTGAGCTTTCGTCCTTGTTAATAAGCCCACTTTCAACTTGTGACGAGTCTTTAACAAATTCGTCATCACGATTAAGCCTTTTGAAGATACTTGCAAATTGAGCAAAACAGATTAAGGCGGATAACAAGAAGCATGTAGTTATACCGCAAACTTGTAAAAACCCTTTTTTATTTCTATTGCGAATAAGCCAATAAATACAGAATGTCGTCATTAATATCGCATAAATGATAATCATCATTTTAGAAAGAGATTTAAAACAAAATACAGACGCTAATAGTATTAACGGATATGCTAAATAGTTAATTTTTTTCGTCGCATATAGAACAAGAGTGCAGGCAAGTATTAATAGCATATCACCGGAATAGTAATTCGGATCGTTAGAAACACCTGTAAACCTTTGAAGTACATCAGGAAATTCTGGTATAATTTCTTTTGCATGCTTAAAGCAAGGTCTAAAGAATCCAAAGAATGAAGCTATAAACGCGCCAAACGCGAACACAAGTACTATTTGTTTAAACGATAAGTCCTTCCCGTAATAATACATTACAAAAACTATGGCTAACGATAAATATATCGCTCCATGATTTGTGAAGTTTATAGGACCAAACGGCAATATAAA
Organism: uncultured Eubacteriales bacterium; assembly: GCA_905187655.1. Lineage (GTDB taxonomy): Bacteria > Bacillota > Clostridia > Christensenellales > UBA1242 > UMGS1908. Next base: position 2,889 of record CAJJIV010000006.1, read on the forward strand.
ATAAACTGCTAAAACCACACACATTATCGTGAAAAACCAGTTTATTTTTTTCTCTTTTTTAATAAAATCTATCAACAATTTAATTCCAAGTATAAGAAGTGTTAAACACCACAAATAAATACTGAAATACAATTGCCCAGAATACAATCGTATTATATTTAAAAATGGTAATAAGAAAACCATAAAATAAACACTTTTGGCACTTCTATATTTAATGATAAATAATGCGCTTACAAATACAGCCAGAAATACAAAGTACTTCCAGATTAATGATAAAAATAATATACCAGCCACGATGGCACATTCTGCTAGCAATGTGAAGAACTCGTTATCGCCAGTATGTAATTCACTAACTAAATTAGTCCATATATTCTTGAAAAATTTCCCGAATTTATTTTCTTTTGTTGTTGCAACTGACTGCTCCATTTGTTTTATTTCTCCTTTTTCCTAAGGTATTTTTGATATAGTTTTTGTCGCATTTTGTTTGAAATAACTACTTCAGCAATAAATCTTATACATATGTTTTTTAAATAGCAAAAGTAACTAATCATTTTATTTTTACGCATAAACTTAAATAGTGTTTTGTGGCTTTTGTAATACTCCTTGCCACTTCTACGCATATAGGTATCTGCGTTCATTCTCATTTTAACCAAGTTTTCGCTAACGTTTCCCATCTTTGCACCCGCTAGCGCCATTCTTACCCAAAGGTAATAATCTTCGCAGTAATGCAAGTGTTGATATCCACCCGCCTTTAAAACAATACTTTTTTTAAACATAACAGAGGGGTGGCTAAAAGGACATCGTTGTCTCATAAACTTTTTTATATCTTTATCATCTGTTGGCAACACTCTACAAGCAACAATATCGTTTGGATCATCGCAAAACTCAGCAATGTTTGAACCAACAATATCTAGCTCTTTGGATACCAACTCAGCCAATTCTTTTTCAAACCTGTCTGGCATAGAAATGTCATCTGCATCCATTCTGGCAACAATTTCATTTTGACATTTTGCAAGCCCATTATTTAATGTGTTCCCAAGACCTAAATTTTCTTCTTGTTTAAATACTTTTAAGACGTTAATTTCTTTTTCTTTTTGGCTAATAGATTTTAAAAGATCTTCTGAAACAGGACCATCTACAATAAGCACAATTTCTTCTGGCTTAACAGTTTGATCAAAATAAATGCTATTAATGGCTTGTTCAACTTGATTTGGTTTATCATTTTTATAAACACTCATTAGGACAGAAAATTTATTATCGCCCTGCTTCTTTCCTTCCATTCCAACCTCCTACCTACTGCTACGCAATTGAATCATTTCATTGGCGGTATTTATCTTCTTGTCATATTCATCTTTGGAAATTTGTCCAATTCTTAATAAATAATCACCATAATATTCACTCATATTGTTTGCTGTTTTTACTTCTCCATTAATATCTTTCTTACGGAAAACAGTTTTAATGGTTAAAAATATTGTTTTTATATCTAGCCACAGCGAACAATTCTTTACATAATACCTATCATATTCGCAAACTTTATCAAAATTTATGCTATTTCGACCATGAACTTGTGCCCAACCTGTAATTCCTGGCAAAACCAAATGCCTTTGATCTTGCTCTTTATTTAAAAATACACATTCTTTTATATCACGAGGTCTTGGTCCTATTAAACTCATTTTACCTATAAAAACTAACCACAATTGTGGTAATTCATCAATACTTGTTTTTCTTAAAAAACTACCAAATTTGCCCAATCTCATATAGTCTGGTAGCAGTGCTCCGTTTTCATCTCGCTTATCCGACATTGACCTAAATTTAATAAAATTGTATAATTTGCCATTTTTACCAACTCTTAACTGCTTAAAAATAACTGGCTTACCAAGTTTTATGCGAACCAATATTGCAGTAACAAGCATTATTGGCGACAATATTATTAATGCCAATGCCGAGCAGATTATATCAAAAAGGCGTTTGAAGAAATTTCGGTAGTATGGGTGCGACAATGTCATTGGATCCAATTTGCCATCAGCTATTAGTTGCTCTTCTTTTTTTGTCTGCTCAATAGAATCTAGTTCCGTTGCGTAAAGCAATAAATATATAACTATTAGTTTATAACTACTAATTAAGGCGCAATCTACCATTCCATAGCCAGCATAAGCCAAATAAGAAAGAACGGCAAACAACTTAAACATATTAGGCTTAATTAGCAAAGTGCGATATCTTTGATAATAATATGGAATAAAACAAATTACACCAAATATACCAGCACTTGTCAATATCTGAAGCACGGTGTTATGAACCCTTACTATGCCGTCTGCCTGCCAATAAGTATCGGTAAAGAATCCCATACCAAACACCCATTCTTCTTTAAACTTTTGCCAATAATATTTATAAAGTTCCTCTCTGCCATTACCATCTAGACCGTATTTTTGGAACTGACTAAAAACAATATTAAATATTACAAAGTAAAAAATAAGTGCAAGCCCAATGGCAACTGCAAGATTGACTGCAACCTGCCATTTATTTAATTTGAATAATGCAATAATAGTACAAACTATATAAACCACAGTGCCAATAACAAGCATACTTCTGCAATTGGTCAAGAATATAAATCCTAAAAACAATGTTGCAGATAACAAATACCCAAGTTGGAACTTTGACTTATATGCCATATAAAAGCACATTGGAATTCCTATTGCAAGCACGCAAGCAACCGAATTTGTAATTGCCCAGCCTAGGCTCATTGATTTTTGAACAAGAGCAGATTTTAAATCATCTACTCTTATAAAGTAAATTAACATTTCTGCAACAATTACAAAACAAAGTGCAATTATAGACTTTATAATTGTATACTTTGTTTCTTCGTTAGTTGTTTTATAAATAAGAACGTAAAGACCCAGTAACAACAAAGCGCAACCGGTCTGCATCAAAACTTTAGTTAAAGTCTGATTAGAATATAATAATCCAGCAAACAAACCGACCAACACAACGCTTACATAGCCAACTAAAAGCGAACTTTTTGCAAGGCTTCTACCCTTAATCCCTGCTTTTTTATTTTTAATGAAAAACCAAACGGCAGAGGCGATGACCAAAAGCAAGAGAGCACCTAAAATATAAAGTTGAGAAAAACTTATACGATAACGCATATTGTTATCTACCATAGCAGGAATAATGCACGCCACAACAACTATTCTGTCTAATGTTTGTTGTGTTAAAAACATATAAATTAAAATGATAACCGAGCCTATTACAGCAATATACTCACATTCAACCGCCCAACTAACTAACACCAACAAAGAATAGAACAAAATAAACAAGTCTGAATTAAAAAACTTATTCATTGCACTATTTAGTTTTGTAAAAAAGTTAGTCTGCGCTTTATTTTCTACCTTACTATTCAAAATTGTTTCTTCCATTGTAATAAACTCCATTTTAGGCTTTTATTATTGTACCATAGAAATAATATATAAAGCAAGAGAAATAATAAAAATACCTGTAAATATTGGTTTACAATGACAGACAAATTGTAATATACTAAATTTACGGCACATAACAATTACCAAGAGGGAAATGTTTTGAAAGAGATTATTTTTGCAATTATCTTGGGAATTGTTCAGGGTTTAACTGAATTTTTGCCGATATCTAGCAGTGGACATCTTATGCTACTGCAAGAAATTTTTGGAATAACACAAAACAATTTGTTTTTGTCTGTTATGTTGCATCTTGGCACCCTACTTGCCGTGGTGATATATTACTTTAAAGATCTTGTAGGCTTGTTAAAACCACAAAATCACAAAGGCATTTGGCTACTGTTTGTCGCCACGCTACCTTCTGCAATAGCAGGACTTTTACTAGAAGATTTTATTTCTACTAAATTTAAAAATATATATTTGTGTTTTGGGTTTTTGTTCACCGCTCTGCTTTTGTTGCTAGCAGATTATATTTATAAAAAGCGACAAGTAAAAAAAGAACTTAATTCCTTGTGTGCTTTAACAATGGGATTTGGTCAATGTATTGCACTATTTCCTGCCATTAGCCGAAGTGGAACTACTATTTCTTTTGGTATGATTTTCGGTGCCGATAAAAGCAAATGTGCAAACTTTAGTTTCTTGCTAAGCATTCCTATAATATTAGGTTCAGTAGTGCTAGAATTTTTTAAGATAAACGATTTTAGTGTGAGTATTCCTAGTATTATGTGTGGCATAATTGCTTCTTTTTTTGCAGGATTATTTTCCATTAAAGTTATGCTTAAATTTGTTAAGGGCAATAATTTTAAATGGTTTATAATTTACTTATTTGCCCTATCTGCAATTAATTTTGCAAATTATTTTATTTACCCAATTTGGTAAAAAAGGAAAACAAATGAAATCTTTAAAAGACAAAAAATATGTAGATTATTTTGCTGATTTAAAATGCGACCGATCACAAAGACTTGCCAGAATATTGTCTTACTACACCGCGCTATTACCTTTTGTTGCATATACCATTAACTGCTTATTGTTTTGTTTTTTTGATATATACAATGCCACATACGGCTTGCTTAACTTTCAATTTCTTTATGCAGGCATTGTTTACTTTTGCATATTAATATGTTTCGAGGCTTGTAAGTTCTCTGATATTAACTGTATTAAAGCAACATTTGACTTTAATAATATTAAAGCAAAAACTAAAGAATTTATTAAAAATTATCCAGAAATAATATGTTTAGCATTCATGCTTGTTTGGGCATTAATTAGTTGTTTTTTTCATACCGACTCTTTTAGAATATTTAGAAAAGTAAATGAAAACACTTTTAAAATGCAATCGGGAATTTGGACTTTGGCTTTTTCTGCGTTATGCCTTTGGTCTAGTTTTAAAATTAACAATAAAATAGTTAGACAACATATTATTTATACTCTTATATGTGTTGGAATTTTTGTGATGTGTGCTTGTTTAATTGACCCATATTGCAACTTGCTAATTAATCAAAACAGGAATACCTATTGGGCAAGTATGTTTGTAAATAGCAACCATTTTGGCTATTTTTTGGTACTAATAACAGGCATTACCGCCGGTACATTTTGTTTGTGTGAAGATAAAAAATACAAGGTTGCAAGTTGTGTTATATTGCTTTTAGCACTAATAACCACTATGTTTAATGACACTCTTGGGGCTCAATTGTCCATTTTTTTAGGATTTATAATTCTGCCAGTTGTTTTTAGTTTATTTAAACGAAAATTTAAATTAATTTACCTTGCTCCGCTAGCATTTTTTATTACAGTAACATTTGCATGCATACCTTTTGTCAAAACCATGAACAGCTTGTATACTCCATTTTTTAAACAAGTAAAAGGACTGATTTATGATCTATTTAAAATTACCAATGAACCATTAAGCCAAGAATCGGCAACGGCAGGAACTAATCGTTGGGGGCTTTGGGTTGATGCAATTAAAGAAATTGTTAAAAATCCACTTGTCGGAAATGGCAAAACTTATGTTAAACCACATAATGAATATTTAGAACTTGCACTGCACTATGGTATTCCAACAACTTTACTTTATCTTTCCGCTCTGATAATTGTTTATGTTAAAGCAATTAAAAATTATAAAAAAATATCTAACCTAAGCTTAATTTTGCTTTTAACAATAGGAATATATTTAATTGATGCTTTTTTTGGCAATATTATGCCACACACAACACCTTTTTATTGCTTACTTTTAGGCATATGCATTAAGCAAGTTAATGATGATTGCAAATTTAATAATGAAGCAAAATTAACACCAACTTATAATTCTTTAACCTAATTATTTAATGACTATTATTTTAAACCAATAAAAAATACCTAAGCAAAGTTTGCTTAGGTATTTTTGTTCCTTTATATTAACATTTCGGTTGCAAAGCCAATACCCTATTATGCTTACCCCATTGATGGTAATTGGCAATAAATGTGTGCCAATTACCATTTTGGGGCTTTTTCAAATATTGGTTACAAAAACCTAATGTCCTACGTACTTGAAAGTCTTATCTTAGCCCTTGCGAGGAACTTCTCACTAAGTGGAGTAACAAACCGCTTATCGCTGTTTGTGGCGGGAAACTCTAAATTATCACCTTTAATTGAAACATTCATCACATTTTCAAACAGTAATAATTTATTTTGAATTGAATCTACCGTCGAACCTCGGGCCATTGCATCTAAGTAATCTGGCACTCTAATTTTATAAAGGTTGCCATCATTAGACTTAACAGCCAGTTCTTCGTCAGACAACTGCCAAATATTTTCTGGCAAGGTATAAGTTTCTTTAGTAGCAATATTAAAGTACTTATACCCATTGTCTAAGCATAGATAGGTGCCATTGTACCAACTATAGCCATATTTACTATAACCATCTTCAAAGAAGATTACCTTAGAGAAAAGTTTAGGCTTAACAGCCACCAGAGAACCATCTCTGCTTATTACCTTTAGGTCGGTTATCTTTCCTTTAGACAAGTCAAAACTATTGTCCATGGTTACAAAGTACAGGCGTTTATCATCGCCAAGGGCAAGTAACGCATTACTTACGCTAATACTAACTCGTTTCCCATCACTTGTATAAGAAACTTCTTCTTCCTGAGGTCCGTTAACTACACCAATTCGGATATTGCCGAATATATCCTGTTTGGCACTAACTACTTTATACTCAGGATTAATGTCAATCCTTTCATAAATAACGCCTTCTGGCCTAAATATTACTTTGTATAAACCTTTTTCACTAACAATTAAACCACATTGAACACTATAAATTGTTCCTAGTGCTGTTGTAGCATATTGTTTTTTCGTCTTGTTGTCTATAATGAAAATTTCATTATAACTACTTGGCTCTACAATGAATCCTTTTTTAGAAATTCTTGCCTTAGAAACAAAGCAGAAATCTATCCATGCGTACATATCTTCAAGCGAAGATACTTCTCTTTCAGTTAATATTATCTCATTTATACCAAGTTTAATATCAAACCGCTTAGAGTATTTTGCCGATATTTTCAGAAGTGCTGATTTCAGTTTTTCAAGGTTTCTAATTTCATCTTCAGACTCTTTTTCGTTTACAACCCATTTAGGTCTTCCCGCCAGTAATTGCTTTTCGATTTGACTTCTTGCTGGTGGTGACCCGTGGACATTAGGTGGTCCATCTTTCTCGTTTGGTGGCCCATCTCTTCCACTCTGGGTTCCATCTCTATTAGAATAAGGCGGTCCATCTTTTCCGTTTGGTGGCCCATCTTTGTTATTCCAAGGTGGCTCACCCGAGTATGGGGCTCCTTTGTTACCGTACGACATTCCTCCAGTATCCGAAATGTCGAGCGAATCCGGCGGTCCATTGATTGAAATAGAATTTTTAAGTTTATTTCTATCGCTGTATTTTACAGCATAATTTTCGTAAGTAGGTCCAAAACGTCGATATGCATCTATATCCACATTGCCAGTTGCGACCAGTTTTCGGTGTTGTCGTAAAATCTTTTTATACTCATCTTTATCCATATAAGTGCCGGTTTTTATTTGGTCATGCTTTAACCGACTCATCATATCAATAATTTCAATAAGTTCAAGTGTAGATAAAATTAATTGAACACCACTTGGTACTTCTACCATCCAAATAATACCAGTATTGGTGGATGCAAATCCTAAAAAGCCTCTAATTACACTGCTCGTATTTGTGTATACACCAATAACATAATCGGATTTAATCCAATAACTATCTACCTTAGGGTTTCCCAGTTCATCTATTGAACTTGTTCCCCATGTTTTAAACCAAGTATTGTTTTGATACTCTAACTTTTCTACTACCTGGTGAAAGCCTATTGTAGAGTTCGCTCTAATTGCTCTTTCACTTGCTTCTGATGCGGTATAAGTTAAGTTAGAGAAAATTTTATTTAAAAATAATTTCCAAGATGACACTTTGCTATATGTTGGATAATCACTTCCATCATCTAAATAACTTGCTTCGGTTATCTCGGTTTGTTTACGTTGCTCTTCGCTTGCTTGCGCTTGCAAGGCAGCAGCTTTTATGTCTTTATTGGTTTCAATATATCTATAATATGCAATTATGTCACCGACTTCAATATCATCAGCGTTAATAGATTTAACAAGCACGGTATCGTTAACTTCGAATCCTGAATTGGTCATAGATTCTGATAAAACGGTAACAAGGGAATAGCCAAATAAATTTGGCACAGAATTATTCCTTTTGGCATTAATCATAACAATTGAACAAATTACAGATAACACCAAAATGGGAATAATAATTATGTTAGTAACTGAGTCCAATATCTCTAGCCATTTGCTAGAGTAATCGGACCCACTTTTGTCCTTCCCCTTTTTGCTCATTAGTCTCCTTAACCTATAAATCTACCACATTTCGGCTTATGCGAAGAATATGATTAAGATTTAAGACCTAATTGTATATTTGTTATTTCTCCCTCTTTTCGACTTTTTATATTTATGCTTTGGTTTACTTGCCAAACAAAAAAACTTATACCAAAGTGCTGGGCATTAAACCACTAGAAGAATAGTAGTTCGTTTTGCAAGTAAAACAAAACATAACTTAAATTTACAACATTTAAATATGACCTTTCTAGTAGTGGCAAACCTACTAGAAAATCATATCTATTATTATTCTAAATTATAATTTAGAACAGGGCTTAGTTAATCTGCAAGGACTAATGTAATCTAGTACAAATTAACTAGCCCTGAACATTTTTACTTAATTTACTAAATTATTTTAGTATGTGGTAGGAATGTTACCGCCAGTAATTGGAGCAACGGTAGCTTTACCATTACCAAGTGCTGGATTAACAGCACCTAGAGTATCAGTTCCTGAAGTTCCAAAGATTGATGGAAGTGCAGTTGCGCTAGGAGCTGCAGTAATACGAGCAAATGTAGTGTTAAGTGTTGTTAGCTTAGACAATACAGTTGCAGGAGTTTCAGCGTTCCATGTTAGGTCAACATTAGCTTCTCCAAGGTCGGTGCTTGCAGTTGTACCAACTGAATCTAGAGTTAAAGTATGACCAAATGCATCATACAAACCTGATAGATCAATGTTTGCAGAACCTCTTAATAGGGTGTAAACACACATAATGTTAATGATGTTATCATTATCACCTGCAGTTGCACCTGCAGCAGAAGATGTTACTGTAAATGTTGCAGTACCGTTGTCATCTGGGGTTACTTCTGTCCATTTTGTAGCAGCAGCAGATGGAGTAGATTTAGCAACAAAATAGTTTGCACTAAAGACGGTTTCAGCAGATTTTCCAAGTTTTGTGTTGTATGCTTCAGAAAGAACGTCGGTAAGTGTAAACTTGATGTTGTTTAATCCTGCAACACCGCTACCTGGTTTACCAGATTCATATTGACGTACAGTGTACATAAATACTACTTGCATAACGGTAGATGATGTATCTACGTTAGTATCACGGTGTTCAATGTTGTTATCAGTTTTACCTGAATCTAGGTAGGTGTTGTTTGCACCTGTTAGATAGTTACCCAAACCGCTACTTGCAATGGTTGTGTAAGAATCCCAAGATTTGTCTGCGTTTGAAGGTGATGGAACTGGATGAACTTGAGTTTCTTCATGGTCGCTAGAAGCATACTGTCTATCTAGACCATCATTGTAACCTTGGGCATAGTGAGTATACAATACATATCTTGTATCTGTTATACCTTGAGTAACATCTGATTCACCAGTACCAAGGGTTCTGTTTGCCATGGTTGTAGAACGACCTGCGCCAGTATCTGATTCTTTCATGTTAGTGAAAACAGCATATTCACCCCAAACATCGGCGTCAACTTTAATAATCTGAATATCTACGTCGTTCTTTACAGTAACAGTAAAGTTATCTGAAGTAGATGCCCAAACGCCAACGCCCATAACTGCAATGGCTGCACACATAGATACAACGGTTGCAATTAGTTTAGATCTTAATTTCATTTGTTTTTCTCCTTATTTTATTTTTTTGTATATATCTTCAAGTGTAGAGTATTTTTTGCCCAATGCCCCACCCTTGTAGATACCTTAAGATAATTAAAAGTAGCCCAACAAATAACAGTTAACTTGCTACTCCATTTTTTGTTTAAAAAGTTTTGTCCGTTCCCCTAATGCAAATTGGTAATTTTTGATATCGCTAACTTTTTTATTATTTTTCACCAATACCGGTGAAAGAAAATGTGAAGGTCCACTGTGCGTAGGATACTAGTTCTCTGCCAGTTTGGGCAATTTTTTCAACTTCACTTTTCTTCATTTCTTTAAGAAGAGCTCTTAACCATATGTGGCGATTGTTTAGGTCTACCATAAGAGTGCCATCTATGTCTTGTGCCTTCTCCCATTCTTCTAGTGTTGGTTCCGTTTCTTGCATAATAAATTGATAACGATCAGTTAGTCGGCTGTTTTCAGTTAATTGGTGATTGGTTAATTCAATCCATGTTCCTGCACTTGCACCTTCATCTACAACAAAATGAAGAATGTATTCCATACAATGATCTGTTGTGCCAAAGTTAACGTTTGAAATGTAGTCTTGTAATTTTTGCTCATCTGCAACTTTGCCATCTACATAAAGCAGAGAATCTGTGATGTCATAAAAACCTGCACCATAACGATAGCCATAAAGTTTTCCGCAAACATCTGTCATTGCCAAAGTGGAGTTGTTTTGCAAACGATAGTTATTTGTGTACAATATTGCATAAACACCTGTTGCCATAACACTTAAGCAACCAAGTATTGACATTATTGAAACAACTATCTTAGATTCTAGGCTCATATCTCTCCTTGGCAGTCATACTTGCAAAAATCTTTTGTATCGAAGCATACTTGTTTAAGCAGTTAGGATACAATAATAATTATACAGTATAAAAAATATAAAACAAAATCATTTAGGCGGTTTTTGCAAGTTTTTTACAGGTTTTTTTGCTTATTAATATTTTCTGTCTTTTTATGTCGTTTTATGTATTTCAACCCAAAAAATATAAAAAAATACACAACTATTTGTACTAAATGACTAAAGTTGTGTATTATTTTTCGATTTTGTTATTAAAATATAATTATTTTTAGACAGCCAAAGCTGAAAGCTTTGATAGCGGAACTACTTCAATGCCTTCTTGGCTTAAAATTGGCAAAAAATCTTTTATTGCTCGAGCTGTTTGGTTTGTTCCAACCGGACCAACATGTCCAATAACAATTGCACTACCCTTTTCCTTGCAAATATTAACTGCCTTTGTTAAGCTTTCAGTTGCCTGCCTATAACTTGGCCCACCAACTTCTAAAAACAAATCTCTTTCCAGCACATTTGCTCCTACTTGATCTCCAACACTTTTGCAAACACTGCCCTCAATGGTTCTACTATCTAAAAATACCAAATTTTTGCCTTTTGTATATTCTAAAATGCCTTGCATAAGATTTTTGTTTTGACACACCGCTGTGCCCATATGAATATTTACAGCGTCGGCATATGGCACCGAGTTTAAACCCTGTTCTAGTTTCTGCTTTGCAATTTCAGGACTATCAGTATTCTTTATGTAAAGCGGTCCGTACCAATGCTCAGGAAGTCTGCCATATGACTCCATCGGCATATGTAAAATAACCTCATGACCTTTTGCATGTGCATTTTTTGCATCTTCTTCGCTAAACTCTAGGCAAGGCATAATTGCGCAAGTTAGCCTACAATTAAGGTCTAACATTTCTTGCACCCCGTGTCGGTCACACCCAAAATCATCTATGACTATTGCCATTTTATATTTACTTGCATTTGTCAGTTTTGTTTCTTCTAATAACGGATTCTCTTTTTCTGCACAAAAAACAAGCGCTCCACCATTTGGTGCTATTGCAATTAATGATAATAATATCAATGCTAATTGTATTGTAAGAATTTTAACCGCACCCAAAAACTTATTTACGTTATTTTTTTCATTAAAGTTTTTCATACTAGTAGTATAAAGCAATTTTGCAAGAATATTCTTCACAACTAAATTTGTTTGACAAACAAAATTAACTTTGCTACTATACAAAAAGCATATTCTAGGTTTAAGGAGATTTTATGCGAAAGAGATTTAATTACGTTTGCGCTTTTATGGGGTGTTTTTTATTGGCGTGTGGCATATTTTTGAATAGCGAAGTATGCAATAACGGTCAAAAAGTTTATGCAAATAATTCCACAGTCAATTGTGGCTTAAACACGATATTGGCAGAAAAAAATTTCACATTTTCTTATCAAGAACGCAGTGATGACCTTGTTTTGGAGTTTGCCGAAGACATTGAAGATGGAATTAACATTACCTACCAATCGCTTGGCAATGACAGCAGTGAGTTTGTTGGCTATCAAAAAGCGTTTAAAAACAAATATACCAGTAAAACAACAATTGGAAAACTGATTAAAATTAATATGTATTCCATAACTAACCAAGATGGCGAAGAAGTTCTTGAACCAATAACCAGCAACATAGCAGTTAAAGTTAAAATTTATATTCCATCAAGTATTAAAAATAAGAATTTTTATTTGGTGTCGTGTGCATCAACAACCGCTTTTAGAGCAATTGATGAGCGCGGGTTTAGCATAGAAAATAACTACATTGTACTTGACACAGTTATTGGCCCTGGCTTAACTATTGCAGTTATTTATGATAAATCTTATGAAGTTGTTATAATTTGTGTGGTTGTATTTGTAGCCATTCTGGGACTTTGCATTTTCCTTAAAATTTATAAATTGCATAAAGATGATCCTGAGTATTATGCAAAAATAAAGAAACAAAAACAACAAAAAAAAGCTCAACAAAAAGCCATAAAAGATTACGATAAAAAAGTAGTTAAAAAACAGAAACAACAAAAATCTTCCAAGTAAAAAAAATGATACTCCACTTCGAGAGTATCATTTTTTTATTTTATAATTTTTTTTAGTGCAATACCTGTGTAACTTTTTGTATTACAAATTATTTCTTCTGGCGTGCCTTCTGCTACTATTGTACCACCCTTATTTCCGCCTTCTGGACCAAGGTCTATTATATAGTCTGCCTGTTTAATAATTTCTAGGTTATGTTCAATTACAACAACACTATTGCCACTAGATGCAAGTCTATTTAAAATTTTTGATAATTTATCCACATCATAAGTATGCAGACCCGTTGTAGGCTCATCTAAAATATACATTGTTTTTCCGGTTGGCCTTTTAGATAGTTCAGTTGCAAGTTTAACCCTTTGTGCTTCACCACCACTTAATGTCGTTGCTGGCTGACCAAGTTTAATATATCCAAGGCCTACATCGTAAAGCGCCTGAATCTTGTTTCTAATTTGCGGAATATTTTCAAAAAATGTTAACGCCTTTTCTACTGTCATTTCTAAAACATCATTAATGTTTTTACCTTTATACATAACCGAAAGAGTTTCGCTGTTATATCTTTTGCCAGCACACTCTTCGCAGGTTACATATACATCTGGCAGAAAGTGCATTTCAATTTTTAACACGCCATCTCCGCCACACGATTCACATCTGCCACCTTTAACATTAAAGCTAAACCTGCCTGCTGTGTATCCCTTTGCCTTGGCATCTGGGGTAGAAGCAAAAAGTTCCCTAATTGCAGTAAATACCCCTGTGTAGGTAGCCGGATTGCTTCTTGGCGTTCTCCCAATTGGACTTTGGTCTATTACAATTACTTTATCCAGTTTATCAGCACCCAATATGTCTTCGTATTGTCCTTCTTTAAGTCTTGTTCCATTTAATCTATTAGACAGTGCAGGATACAAAATTTCATTAACAAAACTACTTTTGCCACTTCCGCTTACTCCAGTAACAGCAGTTATACATTTTAATGGAACTCTTATATCTATATTTTTAAGATTGTTTTGTTTACAGCCCAAAACCACAAGTTCGCCTACTGGTGTTCTGCGTGATTTAGGTATACTTATTTCTCTTCTTCCCGACAGATAATCGCCAGTTAAACTTTGCGTGTTGTTTGCTATCTCTTGCGGAGTTCCGACCGCAACAACTTTTCCGCCGTGAACACCAGCCTTGGGGCCTATGTCTATAATATAATCAGCTCGGCGCATCATTTCTTCATCGTGTTCTACTACTAAAACAGAGTTGCCAAGGTCACGCAAGTGTTCAAGACTTTTTATAAGTTTTTCGGTATCTCTTGGGTGCAAACCAATACTTGGCTCATCTAAGATGTAGCAAACACCAACAAGCCCACTACCTATTTGTGTGGCAAGCCTAATCCTTTGCGCTTCGCCACCGCTAAGAGTTCCAGCATTTCGGTCTAGCGATAGATAATCTAATCCTACATCTATTAAAAATTGTAATCTTGCTTTTATTTCTTTAATTATTTGTTCGCTTATTTTTGCTTCTTTGTTTGTAAGTTTTAAGTTACTTATCCAATTTAATATACTTACAATATTCATTTGAGTAACTTCATATATGTTTTTGTCATTTATTTTAACCGACAATGCCTGTGGGTTAAGCCGTTTACCTTTACAAACTTCACATTCTTTAGTTGTCATCAACTTTTCTATTTCAGCCTTAACAAAGTCGCTAGATGTTTCCCTATATCTTCTAAACAGGTTTGGAATAATGCCTTCATATTTACCCTTATAATTCCCTTGGAAATTTGCCGTACTATAAGAAAGTTCCAATTTATCATCGGTTCCATATAAAATCTTATCCACAATTTCTCGTGGAAGGTCGCACACCGGAGTATCTAGGCTAAATCCATATTTTTGGGCTAACCCCCTGTAATACATTTGTGCCATACCCATTTCTCCCCAACCAGAGGCACTTATGGCACCTTCATTTAAACTTAAAGTTGGGTTAGATATTAGCAATTTTTCATCAATCTCTTGGGTTACACCTATGCCTGTGCAATTAGGACAAGCACCAAATGGATTGTTAAAACTAAATAGTCTTGGCACAATCTCTCCAAAACCGAAGTCGCAATTAGGACAAGAGTGTCTAGATGAATACAAAATTTCATTACCATCAATAATAACAGAAACTAAGCCCTTAGATAAATTTAGTGCAGTTTCTACACTTTCTGTTAAACGGCTTTTAATGCCTTCACGCAAAATGACTCGGTCTACAACCACACTTATGGAGTGCTTTTTGTTTTTGTCTAATGGAATTTCTTCATCTAATTCATATACAATGCCATCTACAATTACTCTTACAAACCCTGCTTTTTTGTAACTTTCAATAAGTTTTACATACTCTCCCTTTCTGCCCCTTATGGTAGGAGACACTATCATCGCCTTGCTGTCTGGTGGCAATTGCATAATTTTATCTACAATTTGTTCTGGTGTTAAACTTACTATTCTGGTTCCACAATTTATGCAGTATGGCACACCAATATTTGCAAATAACAACCTAAAATAATCATAAATTTCAGTTACCGTGCCAACGGTAGAGCGCGGATTTTTGTTTGTCGTTTTTTGGTCTATTGCAATTGCTGGACTTAATCCTTCAATAAGGTCTACATCGGGCTTTTTCATTTGCCCCAAAAACTGTCTAGCATAACTAGACAGACTTTCCATATATCTTCTTTGCCCTTCTGCAAAGATAGTATCAAAGGCAAGTGAAGATTTGCCCGACCCAGATAGCCCTGTTAAAACTACCAATTTATTGCGTGGAATGTCTACATCTATATTTTTAAGATTGTTTTCTCTAGCACCTCTGATTTTAATATAGCCTTCGTTCATTTTTACTCCATTATTTTTTCTAATTCTTTAATTCTATCTCTTAATTCAATTGCCTTTTCAAAATCTAGCACCTTAACTGCCTTATTTAATTCAACACTAAGTTTTTTAATAATCGCAGGAATGGACTTTCGGTCTACCGTTTTGCTTGAAACTTTTTTAGAAATTAGCACCGTGTCTTTAATATCTTTAATTATTGTTTTAGGTACTATATTATGCTCTTTGTTATACTCCTGTTGAATAAGTCTTCTTCGGTTTGTTTCATCAATAGCCTTTTTCATACTATCGGTCATAACATCAGCATACATTATTACTCTGCCTTCGGCATTTCGTGCCGTTCTGCCAATAGTTTGAATTAATGAACCTTCACTCCTTAAAAACCCTTCTTTATCTGCGTCCATAATTACAACCAGCTTAACTTCTGGCAAGTCTAAACCTTCTCTAAGCAAGTTTATTCCAACAATAATATCGGTTTTGCCTGCTCGTAAGTTGTTTATTATATCCATTCTTTCAAGCGTAGTAATTTCACTGTGTAAATAAGTTACCTTAAAACCCCTTTCTTCTAGGTAAGCCGAAAACTTTTCTGCCATTCTTTTTGTTAAAGTGGTAATAAGCACTCTGCCACCGCCACCAATAACCTTACTTAGTTCAGCTGTTAAGTCTTCTATCTGATTTTTTGTTGGTCTGACTTCTACAATTGGGTCAAGCAGGCCAGTTGGCCTTATAATTTGTTCAACTACTTGACTCTGCTCGTGCATTTCATATGGACCAGGCGTTGCCGAAACACAGATTAATTGGGAAATTCGATTTTCAAACTCTTCAAATTTAAGTGGTCGGTTATCATACGCAGATGGAAGCCTAAACCCATAATTAACAAGCGCATCTTTGCGTGCACGATCACCATTATACATTGCTCTTATTTGTGGTATTGTAATATGACTTTCATCAATTAACAAAAGGTAATTATCTGGCAAATAATCAAACAAGGTATATGGTGGGTCACCAGCCTTTCTGCCATCAAAATAGCGAGAATAGTTTTCTATGCCATTAGTATAACCCATTTCTCGTATCATTTCAATATCGTAACTAACTCTTTCTTTAATTCTTTGGGCTTCAATAAGTTTACCCTTAGATTCAAAGAACTTTACTTGCTCTTCCATATCCTTTTGTATTTGGGCAAGATTCTTTTCTTTACTTTCATTATTTACAGCATAATGCGTTGCCGGAAAAATTGCAGAATGTTCAAGTGAACATAATTTTTTGCCAGTAATATATTCAACTTCAAAGATGTTTTCTATCTCATCTCCAAAAAATTCTACTCTTATAGTGCTTTCACTGCTGTTGGCAGGAAAAATTTCAACTACATCACCTCGAGATCTAAAACAGCCACGTGCAAAATCTATTTCATTTCTTTTATACTGAATATCAATTAGCCTTCTAATTAGTTCTTCTCTATCCATCTTGTTGCCCTTGCGCAAAGAAATTGCCTGACTTGCATATTCCTTTGGTTCCCCTAAACCATATATGCAAGAAACAGATGCAACAATTATTACATCATCTCTTTCAAAAAGTGAACAAGTGGCACTATGTCTTAATTTATCTATTTCATCATTAATGCTAAGTTCTTTTTCAATATAAGTATCGGAACTGACTATGTAAGCTTCTGGCTGATAATAATCATAGTAACTTACAAAATAATTAATACTATTATTTGGAAATAATTCCCTAAATTCATTACAAAGTTGTGCTGCTAAGGTTTTGTTATGTGCAATAACAAGGGTAGGTCGCTGTACTTGGTTTATTACATTTGCCATTGTAAAAGTTTTTCCGCTTCCTGTTACGCCCAAAAGAACCTGTGTTTTTAAGCCATCTTCTATGCCTTGAACTAACTTTTCTATTGCCTGTGGCTGGTCTCCAGTTGGTTTATATTTAGACACCAGTTCAAACTTTTTATGCTCTATTCTTTCTTCCATAGTACTTATTATTACCTTTTTTTATTTTTTTAACAACAAAGACCAAACCCTAGCAATTTATTTACTAAAGTTTGGTCTTTAAATAAAGTGTTTTGTTAGCCTACCTTTCTTCTGGGTCTAAAGCTCCGCCACAACAAACATCTACATATGGCTTAACTCCATTACCCCTTACCGATTTATTGGGCTGTGCTTTTCCTACCGAAACGACATCACAAGTGCCATATTCTCTTGTTATTAAAAGCCTTTTAACAAAGTTTTCTTGCTCTTTAGAAATTTTGCCATTTTTGTAACATTTGATAATTTCGGCTGTTGGTAATTTTGAAATTTCTTGATTAGTCATAATATCTCCTATTATTTTTTTATTTTTCCTACTGCCTTTAATGCGGTATATATTATTTGAAAAATTAATTTAATTAGTTCTAAGGTATTTGTAATAAAATCTAACACATACTTGGTTAGATAATAATTATATAATTTACATACACTGTCATATTCATCTTGGGTAACATATTCTCCACCATTTTTAAGGATATCTTTGGCAACAATAATTGCAGTTTTTTGAACTCTTATATTTTGCAAGGTAAATACAAAAGCTACTAACAGATAAACAAGCGATGCTCCAAGCAAAATTAAAGTTATTAAAAATGGTACCGATGTGGAAAAGACAACAAAGTCTAGCAACATGCCCAACAAAACTAAAGGCAGAACCATAAATGGTGCGAACTGAACAAATGGCAAAGCTCTTGCTACAAACAAGAATTTAGGTTCTTTATCTCTATCTTGTACAGCAAGGCCAACAAGTCGTGAAGCAGTTGCAACTCCTGTTAGAGAATTTTTACCATAAATGTTACCCCTTAAAAATATGGTTTTCTTTCGGTAACTATAACTGTTTCCATATAACAATGCTCTAAAAAACCCGCACTTTTTAACATGAATATCAGGTAAACCTTCTTGTTCTAGCATCTTTTTAGCTACTTCTTCGGCTGTTAAACCAATCGAAGACTGTTTTCGGTTAAGTTTGCGATATTTTGCAACAATTAGCCATGTATATATATCTGCAACAATAAATATTGCACCTATTATTACTGAAATTATTAGTATTATAAGTGCAAGTGCAGACAATCCGGCCAACCAGTTACCTGCTTTACTTAATACAAATTGATTCATTTTTGTTCCCACCTTGTTCGTTTATTATAATATAGAAAACAAAACAAAGGCAACTTATTTTACCTTTGTTTTATTCATTTTATTAATTAATTTTCTTTTCTCTGCCAAAACTCATAGATTTTTCAATTACACCCTTTTTATCATGTATTTTAAGTTCGGCTTTTTCTCGTTTTGCATATAAAATTGCTATTTGCATTGCTTCTTCTTTATTTTCAGCATAAACATATGGATTTGCCGATTTTGCTCTTTTAATAAACCAACCACCATTGGCAGCAGCAGTAACATGGTAGGTGTAGTGACCCTTTCGTCTTACAACATCTTCCCAGGTTGCTTGCTTAACCTTGTCTAATGGTTCAAATACAATTACTTTGCCTTTATAATCATTAATGTCAAAAACATCTTCTTGTGGCTTTTCTGTTACTTCTGTAGTAGTTGGTTCTGGTGCTACTACTTGCTGATTTACTGCGTTCACCGCACCAATTTGCGCCATCAATTTTGCAAGTAATTTTTCTTCAAAGGCCGTTAATCTTTCTTCTAGTTTCTTTTCTATATCTTCATTATTAGATGGTTCTTGAATTACAACATTTTGTGGTTGTGTTGCAGTTTGTTTTTCAGCAGAAACGGCAACAGCTTTTTCAACAACGGTTTGTTGTGGTTGCGCTACTGGTTCAGTTACAGCTGGTTGTGATTGAACTACTGGTTTGGTTACTGATGACGCTTCTGGCTCTTTTTGTTCAGATGTTGCAACCTGTTCACTTACAATACTTGAAACTTGCGTTGTTTCTACTGATGTTGGTACTACTTGCTCGGTAACTACTGTTGTGTCATCGGCAACTTCTTCTGGTTCGCTATCTTCTTCGCCGTAGTCTTCATCAATATCATTTATTATTTCAACTGGCTCATCATCTTCTATGTCATCTACCATAGAAACAACGGCACTGTCTTCCGACTCAGAATATTCTTCATCGGTTTCCTCTTCAGTATCTTCTTCTGCTTCTAAGTCTTCTGGTTTGTTAACTTCAACAGTTTCACTTGGGGCAGATTCTTCTTCAGCACTAGCTTCAGTTGCTTGTTCTTCAGTTGGCTCAGATTGTGGCTGTGTAGTTGTATCGGTTACTTGCTCTAACTCTTCCTGCTGTTCCTCTTCAGCAACTTCTTCGGCTTCCGCTTCTTCGGCTACTTCTTCTGGCTCAGTGTATTCTTCCACTTCTTCAGCAGTAGTTTCTTCTTCCACTTCTTCAGTACTTTCTTCTTGCTCTTCTGGTTCTTCTTCAGCTACTTCTTCGGCTTCGACTTCTTCGGCTACTTCTTCTGGTTCAGTGTATTCTTCCACTTCTTCAGCAGTAGTTTCTTCTTCCGCTTCTTCAGTACTTTCTTCTTGCTCTTCTGGTTCTTCTTCAGCTACTTCTTCGGCTTCGACTTCTTCGGCTACTTCTTCTGG
>CAJJIV010000007.1 GCA_905187655.1 uncultured Eubacteriales bacterium
TAATCATTATTCATATTTCTTACTATAGACTCCAAGGTTACTAGCAAAAATGGCATATAATTATCATCGGTTGCAAAAAATACAGGTATTGTTTCTTTGTTTTTGGTTTGTTTTTTAATTAATTTATTCATAAATTTATCTCCTTTTTGGTTTATACTGTTAGTATATTAATAATAAGCGTAAAAACAAAGAGAATATAAAAATTTGCATTCCCAACCATATTGTTGGTAAGGTGGAACTAGACAATGGCAAATGTCCGTTAAAATTTACAATTCCACTCATGCGAGAATTTGTAATTTTTACTGTACATTTAGGTGGAATTGTGGTATTATTTATGTATGGAAAATTTAAATTTAATTATTGGTAATAATATAAAAGATTTACGTAAAGCAAATGGATTAACTCAGGAAGAACTTGCAAAGAAATTAAATTATTCTAACAAGGCAATCTCAAGATGGGAATCTGGAGAAGTTGTGCCAGATGTTGAAACGTTAAACAGACTGTGTGAAATATTCAACATACCCATAGCTAATATCTTTGAAGAAAAAGTAACACAAATAAAAGTAGAGCACTTATATAGGTATAGATTAAGAAATGAACTTGCAATAAGTCTACTTGCGATAATGTTGGTTTGGTTAATTGCTACTGTTTCGTATGTTTATGCTGTTATTACTTTTAATGTTAATGCATGGATTATTTTTTTATGGGCTGTTCCTGTAACGTGTATAGTGGGCATTGTCTTTAATTCTATTTGGGGGAAAATGTGGTTTAATTTTATACTTATATCTACTCTTGTTTGGACATTGCTAACCAGCATATACATAACGTTTAATCAATATCATTTTTGGTTAATCTTCACAATAGGAATTCCAATTCAGATAGGTATTGTTTTGTGGTCAAATATTCATAAATCTAATAGTTCTGATTATGCAAAAAAAGAAAGAGTAAAAAAAGAAAAAATAAAGAAAGGAAAGAAAGACAGAGAACAAGAAAAAACACCTAATTAATCTAGGTGTTTTTTGAATTTTAGTTAATATTTTACTTAAACTATAATAAAGGAGTAATTATGAGTTTGCAGAAAAATAAAGAAGGTTTTATGAAAAAGCTTATGTTAGATGGAGAATTAGATGACTTACATCAGAACTTAATGGCCTATATAAAAACAAAACTTGGGGTAGATAAGTTTTAGTATTGCAATTTATTTGCTATTGTGTTAAAATATAACAAAGAGGGAAATGCGATGGCAAAAGGTGTTAAGTCAATTTATATACCAAATGGTTATATAGTTTCATTGTACAACATGTTTACTGTTGAATCATTAAATAAAGGTTTATCAGAATCTAATATGCCAGAGGTGTTGGGTGCGTTTGAAATTGGCATTTTAAACGCTATGATTGCAGAAGAATTTAACAAAAAAGTTGCTGAGAATGATGAACTTGGAATTAAAATTTTTTCTGGCCCATTTTACGTAACTGAACTTGTTCGTCCAGATGGAAGTATTTACCGAGATTCTAAACGAGAAGAATATTTGAATATTGTAAATTGTTTTGAAGAATGTTCAGGAGTAAAACCTGAATTTAAACAAATTCTTAATGAAAGATCTAAACTTGCTACTTTGGTGTTAAAATATATTTTGTCGCTTCCAAATTTACCTCAGAACTATCGCAATTCATTAGACAAGAATATTTCAATGATGTTAGATAATCCATTGTTTAGAGATAGATTAACCGATCCCAAAGCGGTTGCTTTATTAAGATCAAACATGTATTTTTTAAAACCATATACAATGGAGCAAGGAGGACAACTTATTAGAGACTTTAGAGAGTATGTAAAATCTCCATATTGTATTGAAAGTATTGATCAAAATACTTGGGGTAGGGAACTGTTTTTAAATCAAAATAAATTTAATAATTTTCTGAATGCATTTAAAAGAGCGGTGGCAAGATTTAATCAACTAAACATTGTAAGTGCTTATACGTCTACACAAGATAGCAAATTATTATGTGAAAGCGTTAAGCAAAAAACTAAAGAATTAAATTACAAAATTGGCTCTAAGTATATTCCAGATGCTTTGGCTATTGACTAAAATTAAAAAGAGATAATTGTTTAAATTATCTCTTTTTTGCTTTTAATTTTTTAAAAAATCAAAGCCAACAGTAAGCCTGTTTTTATTCTTGAGCAAACACTCTTGGGGATGCTCTTGTGTCAAAAATACCCCAAATTTTGTCTAATTTGAATATTTACTAAAATTTATAACAGCAAAATTGTGTCAAAAATAAATGTTTTGCTATTACTTTTCCTGTTTTCTTTTAAAGTCCATTCTGCCTCTAATTGTATGGTCCAAAATGGTCTTTCTCATTCTTAAGTTTAATGGGGTAACTTCTAGTAATTCATCTTCATCAAGAATTTCCAAAAATTCTTCTAGGGTAGGTTTCTTAACAGGTTCTAATCTTAATGCTTCATCACTTGAACTTGAACGAGTGTTTGTTAAATGTTTCTTTTTGCAAACGTTTACAATAATATCATCACCTTTAGGGTTAAATCCAACAACCATTCCTCCGTATACCTTGTCGCCAGGGACAACAATTAATTTACCGCGTTCTTGAATGTAGTATAATCCGTACTGCACAGCTTCGCCATCTTCATATGCAACAAGTGCTCCAATATTTCTTCGGGTAATTGTTCCGCGATATGGTTGATACTCATAGAAAGTGCTGTTCATTATTCCTTCGCCACGAGTCTCAGTTAAAAATTGGCTTTTGTAACCAAATAGTCCACGGGCAGGGATTATAAATGTTAATTTAGAACGGTCTCCTTTTGTTTGAAGGTCTATCAATTCACCCTTACGGCTAGAAAGGTCAGTTATTATTGCACCAGCACAATCAGATGGGACATCTATGAAAACTTGTTCAATTGGTTCACATTTTTTTCCATCTATTTCTTTTATTAAAACTCTTGGCATACTAACTTGAAGTTCGTAGCCTTCTCTACGCATATTTTCAATTAAAATAGAGATGTGCATTTCGCCACGACCAAGGACTCTAAAGCTGTCTGCAGATTCAGTGTCAAAAACTTTTAAGCTAAGGTCTTTAACTGCTTCTTTGTAAAGACGCTCTCTTAAATGTCTACTTGTGCAAAACTTGCCCTCTCTGCCAGCAAAGGGGCTTGTGTTAACCGAAAACATCATCTCAACACTAGGTTCACTTATTTTAACAAAAGGAATTGTATTAATGTTATTAGAATCGCTTAGCGAATCACCAATGGTGACTTCTGATGAACCTGCGATGCAAACAATTTCGCCTGCGCCTGCTTCTTTTACTGGTATTCTTTTTAGCCCATCAAACACAAACAAGTTTTGAACTTTAAATTGAAATTTTCGGTCAGGCGAAAAGTGGTTAGTTGCGACCACAAGATCATTAACTTTTATTATACCTTGCTCAACTTTTCCGACAGCAAGTTTTCCTAAAAAATCATTTTGTTCAACCGAACTTACTAACATATTAAATGGTTTTGTTCTATCTCCGCTTGGAGCAGGGATGTGAGAAAGTATCATTTCAAAAAGTGGCTTAAAGTCGGTGCCGGTAACATTTTCATCAATAGATGCAATGCCAGTGCGTGCAGATGCAAAGACAAATGGGCTGTCTAATTGCTCATCATTTGCGTCTAAGTCCATTAGTAATTCCAAAACTTCATCTTTTACTTCACAGACTCTTGCATCCTTTTTATCAATTTTATTAATCACAACAATAACCTTTAAGTTAAGGTCAAGTGCTTTTTGTAAAACAAATCTGGTTTGTGGCATTGGTCCTTCAAATGCATCAACAACCAACAATACTCCATCAACCATTTTAAGAACTCGTTCAACTTCTCCGCCAAAATCGGCATGGCCCGGTGTATCTACAACATTAATTTTTGTGCCGTTGTACATAAATGATGCATTTTTACTAAAAATAGTTATTCCTCGTTCACGTTCAAGGGCATTGCTGTCCATAACTCGGTCAGCAATTTCTTGATTTTCTCTAAATGCGCCACCTTGTTTAAGCATCTCATTGACAAGACTTGTTTTGCCATGGTCAACGTGAGCTATTATTGCAATATTTCTAATTTTATTTTCTTCCATAATTTTCTCCCATAAAAAAACCTCAGCAATAGAAAACGCTGAGGTAAATTCGTTTTCCTTTAAAATTTATTTTCTGTATAATCTTAAATCAAGACCATCAACTAATAATGTGTAAGTTGCACTTTTATTAAACATACGACTAAAAACTCTTTCCCCATATCTATCAAAAATATCCCTTGGACTGCAATTAGAAGAGAAAAACGTGCTTTTGTGTTTAAGATGTCTTTCACTTAAAATCAAATATAGGTATTCGCTTGTGATATTATTAAAAACAGGTTCGCTACCAAGGTCATCAATAATTAACAAATCTGGGTCAAGCAAAGATTCTAGCATATTCTGTTTGTCTTTGTCAAATGAGCTATGGTAATTTAGGAAAATTGTGTTTAATTGAAATGCTGTAACAAAGTTCACAAAGTAACCCTTATTAATTAATTCGCTTGCAACACATTCTAGCCCATAAGTTTTTCCAACGCCAGTTGGTCCGTAAACAAATAAGTTTAGGAACTTACCTTTTGGAAATGAAACGGTAAACTCAGTAAGTGTTTGCTTCAGCTTTTTAAGATAGGCTTTGTGTTTTTCATCCTGATCTGTACATACATTAGTATCAAAGTCTTTCATTGTTTTTAGTTCGGTAGTATTTAGTCCACTTTCTTTTAACATCGCCATACTAAGTCTGCGTTTGTAGCAAGAACAAAACTTAGAACCGATTCTTCCAGTATCGTTACAAAGTTTACAAGTGTAATTTGGCGAAAGGCTAGCAAGAGGAATGCCTAATTTTTTTAAGATGGCCTTTTTTGTTTGGTTAAGTTTACTTAATTTTTCTTTTTCTTTTGATACATCTTCTTTTCTGTTAAGTTTTTTAGCTATTTCAAAATTTAATTTATTAATTTCGCAGTAGTTGTTGTAAAACTCTTTATTTTGTTTAAGAGAATCAAAAAGGTTATCTGCTCTTGAAATAGCAGATTCTCTTAGTTTTACATATTCTTCATTTACCTTTTCTTGAATTTCTCTTTTACTTAACATATTTTTCCTTAAATTTCAATATTATCTAAATTAGAAAATAACGCATCAAAGTCTTTTTGCTCAAGCACGCGTTCGGTGGATGGTCGTTTGGCTTTTTTGTTTGAAGAGCCTGTTGATTTCATTGCTTGGGATTTTGATAGATATTTTTTTGCATCTTCTAGGTTTGCTATTTTTTCTTCATATAAATTAGACAATATTTTATTCATGTATTGCATTGGTTGATTTTTGTCTTTTGACAGGTCGGCGACATATAAGATAATATCTTTTGATATATTCCAAGTGTTGGTCCAAGTTTGGTATGCGTTGCGGTCGTAAACATTTACGCTTCTTAGTAAATTGCACTTATCAAGAACTTCTTGAATTTCTTGGTCAATAGAAACTACTTCATCGATATATTGATTAATGCTTTCCTTAGAGATTAGTCCAAGTTTATAAAATTTTTGAATGACATTGTTCATTCCTTCAATGGTTCTAGTAGACCGCTTTAAAGAATAATGGGCAATAGTTCTTATTGTGTCTTCATCATATCCTCTTTGAAGCCAATCAGTTATGTAATTTTCTATTATAGTATCAAGATTATCGTAGTATAGACCAAGAGTATGAGTAACATCTTTTGCAAGTTCTAAATATTTTTCGCGGTTGGTATTATACTCCACAATATCCTTAGTTGTAAATAGTTTCAATTTAAAATAAGAAGAAAGGAGATTGTCTAATTTAAAGAGGGATGCGTTCGGTTTGCCTTTAAGACTTTTTGCAACTTCCTTAATTACACCAATAGTGTAGCCAAATTCTTTTGTCCATTTAATGTAGTTGTTGCGGTCTTCAAGGGTTATTGCTGTTTTTTTGCCGAGACATTTTAATAGTTCATTAATTTCAGGGGTGATTTCTTCGTGTTCAGTTAATTTTAATTGTACAGCTTCAGTTGTGTTAAGTCCTTGATTATGAAAAGATTTTGCAACGGTAATTATATAGGGAAAACCAACCTTATCACCTTTAAGTTTTACACAATAATTAGCTATTAAGACAAGGGCATCTTGGTCAAAGTGGTAACTTTCAAGCAGGGTATAATATTCATTATATTCTGTTGGAGTTATCATTCTGCCTTTAATTACTGCTTGAATTTTGCTGTTGAAATTACTATATTTATCGGCACGCTTTTTGCTTGAGCCAACTCTTTTTGAAACGGGCAAGTATTTTATATTTAACTCGTTTTCAGTTGGCGATTCTAAAATCTGTACAAGCCCTTCTGCCTGCCAATATTCAAAACTATCTTTAATTTCGCCAGCATCCATATTTAAGATGTGACAAATATTACTTAATGTGTTTTCAATTGAATTTGGGTTTGTGCAAAGATAAAGACCATACAAATATACCTTAACACACGAAGCCGGTGCTAATGGAAGATATTCGTTTATAAAGGTGTTTTCTATTACCAAAAAAGACCCTGAATGTGTATCGCTAGAGTAAGAACACAAAGACATAAAGGTACCCCAAAATCGTTTGCAATATTTTTCATTTGATAATATAATAATATCATTAAAAAGGCAATTATTCAAGTCATTTACCATAAAAAGAAAAAGTTACAGGAGAATGAGTTTTGAAAATATTACACACAAGTGATTGGCATCTTGGTGCCAAAACGGACAGAAGAAACAGA
This sequence comes from uncultured Eubacteriales bacterium, assembly GCA_905187655.1. Classification (GTDB taxonomy): domain Bacteria; phylum Bacillota; class Clostridia; order Christensenellales; family UBA1242; genus UMGS1908. Next base: position 6,801 of record CAJJIV010000007.1, read on the forward strand.
ATAGATGAGCAACGCAAAGTGATGAATGAAATTGTAAGCACGGCACAAGATAGCGATGTAGATGTTGTCATTATTGCCGGAGATATTTTTGACCAAGCAATACCGACTAGCGATGCCGAAGAATTGTTTTATAATACCCTAGAAAAATTATCTGAAGATAATAACAGGGTAATTATTGCTCTTGCAGGAAATCACGATGATCCTAAAAGGTTGTCTGCAAACAGGCATTTTGCAAAAAAACATAACATAGTTTTAGTTGGTGATTTAAACCCAATTTGTGAAATAAACACCGAAAGTAAAAACAGGGTGGTTGAAGTTGGTGAAGGATATGTTATTGTAGAATCGAATGCATCAAATAAAGGCAAAGAGCGATTGGCAGTTGCGATTTTGCCATACCCAATGGAATATAGGCTTAATTGCAAAGTAGAGGGTGAAACATATGAAGAAAAGGTTAAAGCCTGGGCAAGAATTGCATGCAAAGGTTTTAAAAGAGATACTTTTAATATTTTGGCAACGCATTTAATGGTTGCTGGTGGAACTTTAATTGAAAATGATTTTGTTAGGACATTTAAAGTTGGAGATGTAAATATAGTATCTAAATCAGATTTCCCAAAGGCTGATTATTATGCGTTGGGACATATTCATGATTATCAAGTAATTAAGGATAATATGGTGTATTGTAGTGCGCCAATAAAACTTGCTTATTCCCAAAAGAATAGCGGTATGGTACTAATAAAGACCAATAAAGATAAACTGGAAGACTTTAAGTTTGTTCCTACAAAATCCGCTTGTAAAATGGATCAAGTGTGCGTAATGGGAAAAGAAAATTTGGCAGAAGCACTTAAAAATTACAACGATAACGACATTGTTGAATTAACGATTGTGCAAAATTCTCCACTGACATCAAAAGATATAAAAGAGATTAAAGAGAATTACCCTTGTGTTCTTCAAGTGAAATTACAATTAACAAATCTTGAAAAAGACGATAAGGTATACATTGGTGGAAGAGATAAACTTTCTAATAAAGAATTATTTGAAAATTTTTATAGAAGCAAAAAAAATATTGAGCCAAGCAAAGAAATTGTAAAGCTATTTTTAGATTTGATGGAGGATAAGTCTGGTGAAACCAATTAAACTTGAAATAGAAGGTTTGCATAGTTTTATTGAAAAGCAAACTATTAATTTTGAAGACATTAAGGGCTTAAAACTTTTTGGTGTATTTGGACCAACTGGAAGTGGTAAGTCTACAATTTTAGATGCCATGATTTTAGCTCTTTATGGTAATGTTGGCCGAAGTAAAACAAACTCAGACTTCATAAATTTAAAAAGTAAACAAACAAGAGTTGCGTTTGCATTTGAACTTACTAATCATGGAAAAACAAAAAAATTTGAAATTGTTCGAGTATACAAAAAGAAGAAAAATGATGAAGTAGAACAAACTAGTGAAGTTTTTGAACTTACATCTTTTGGCAAGAATCAAATAGCAGAAGGTGCTTTAAAGGTAGATAACTTTGTTAAAGAAAATGTTGGTTTAACCGAAAATGAATTTACAAAATGTGTGGCACTTCAACAGGGTGAGTTTGCTGGATTTTTAAAAGCACGACCAAACGAAAGAATAAATTTAATTGGCAGTATATTTGATTTAAATAAATATGGACAAGAACTTTGGGATAAATTAAAGGCAAAGGCAAGCGAAAAAGAGAAAGAGGTTGCAATATTAGATGGAAAAATAGAATTATATAAAGATGCTACTGAAGAAAGTTTGCAAACTCTTACCAATAAATCTATTCTGTTAAATGAATCGTTTGAAACAAATACAAACGAAATTGAAAAGTTAGAAGTAGTGCTTAAAGAAGAGTATGAACTTGCAGAAAACACCAAGGAACTTAACGAAGTAAATCGATTGCTTGGGGAAAATGCGGGGCTGGGGGCAACAATTGCTGATAAAAAAGAGGCAATTAAAAAAGCAAGAAGAATTATTGATAATGACTTTTTAATACAATCATGTAAAGCACAAAATGATTCAATTGCAAAAGAAAAACTTGCTCTAGATGACTTAATAAAACAAAAAAGTCACGAAGAAGAAATAACAAAAGATTTTTTGGCTTCGGCAAATTCTGTTATAGAAAATTGTCAAAACAGTTTAACTACTCTTGCAGAACAAAAAGTTAAGATGGAAGTTGCAAAGGAAAACAATGAAAAACTGAATTCTCTTAATAATTTAAGGTCAGAAATTATTGAAGAGAGCAGTTCTCTTGAATTAATTAGGGTAGATTTGTCACAGCAGAAGAATACCTTAAGCAACAACCTTAAAAGATTAAAAAGTGATATAGAAAAAGAGCGCAAGGAATATCAAACTATTTGCACTAAAATAGCAGAACTTGATGTCATTAAAAATTATAATAATCTTTCGGATCGCTTGTCATTAATAAACAAGTATATTAAATTTGCAGATGACAAAATGAATAGGGCACTTAACCTAAAAACAAAAACCAATGAAAAAATTTCTAAATGTTTACAAGAAGAACAATTGGTAATTAATCAATTAGATGAGCTTAGAAAATCTGTATGGGAGAGTGAAAATGTTGCTTATCCAATTGATGTTATAGATCGTGAAATAAAAAAGCGATATATATTATTAAATACCTGCAATGTGACTGAAGAGTTTATTGCAGGAAAAAATGCAACAGCAATAGAGTTGCAAAAATTAATTGAAAATAAAAAATTAAAAATATCACAGCAGAATGGCAACCTTGCAACAAAATCACTTGAATATGAGCAGGCTTTATCACAGATTAAAGAGCAAGAGGAAGTATTGAGCAAACTCACCGAGCAAAAAGATGCTATTGTCGCACAAAACAGCGTGGTTGAATTTAGTGACAGGTTTAAAATTGGTGATAATTGTCCTATTTGTAAAAATGAAATCATATCTAAAAATATTATTGGCAAATTAAGCACGTTGGTTGTCGATGGGCAAATAAATGAAGCAAAAAAAGAACTTGGTAAATTAGTTGATAAGCAATTAAAAATTAATTCGGAAATCAGCCAAATTAAAGGTATCATTTCTGAAACCGAATCTGAAATAGCTGAATTAACAACTTCATTGGCTGAAGTACAAAAAAGTGTAACAAGTAAATGCGAGAAGATATTAAATCGCAAGAAAGTTGGTTTAAATGATTTGGCAATTGCTGAACTAAAAATAAAACAAGAGTTGTCGCAACTAGAAAAATCTAAAAAGTCTGAGAATAAACTTATAGAAAAAATAAATAATCTTAATATTGATAAAATTAAGTATAATATGAGTTTTATTTCAGCAAGTGAAAAATGTAATGAATATTTGCAACTAATAGATAATTTAGTAACTGAAAAACAGCTAGTTGAAGCTGATATGCAATTAATTGCTAGAAATGAAAGTGAGATAGGCAAAAAAACGGCAGAATTAAATATTTTGCTTTTAAATAGAACAAGGTTAGAAGAAAGTATAACCAATTTACAAAATAACATTTGTGAACATGAAGAAACAATGCGTACAATAACAGAAATGTACGCAACAAAAGAAAGTGCTGGAAAGTTGCTTGCTGAAAGATTAAAAGTAGTTTCAAAACAAATTACCGAATTACAACATCAATTAAAAGGTTATGAAAATGTTTCTGATTATACGAAAGCAATTAATGATCTTTCAAAGAGTATAGAATCCAATAAAAAAGAAATAGAATCTAGGCGAAAGTCGGTTGAAGAAATAACAAATAAGTTAAATGCGTTAAATTCTAAATATTGTATAATGTCTTCTTCTCTTTTTGAACATCAAAAGCATTACGATGCCGATATTAAAAATTTAAACGCTTCTATCTCTGAGGTTGGAATTAATTCTTTTGACGAGATAGATATGTATCGCTTAACTGAAAAAGAAATAAAAGAATTAGAAGAAGTGATTTCTGATTTTGATAATAAAATTGCAATTTTAATGTCTAAAGCACAAGAGCTTAACTTAAAAATTAATGGTAGGCAGTCTGTTCCATCTCTTATAGATGAAATGAAGAATAAAATTGAAAAACTTGAAGAAGTTAACAAAGTTAATAGAGAAGAGTATGGAAAACTTGCTACTATGATAGAAAATAAGAAGACAGAACTAAATAATTTAACCATACTTGAACAAGACAGAGATAAGCTGAACAAGGAATTAAAAATTGAAACTGAATTGTTAGATTTGTTAAGGGGTAAAGCACTTTTAGAATATGTTGCTGAAGAATATATAAATGATATTTCGTTTATGGCTTCAAACAAATTGCAGGAACTTATGGATGGGCAGTATGTTTTAAAATATGAAGATAAAGAATTTTATGTGTTAGACAATTTTAATAATGGCATTAGGCGACCGGTTAACACATTGTCTGGTGGTGAAATTTTTGTTGTGTCGTTAGCTCTTGCACTTTCAATATCAGACGCAATTATGTCTAGGTCAGATAAACGAATGGATTTCTTCTTCCTAGATGAAGGGTTTGGGACACTTGACAAAGATTACTGTGAATATATAGTTGGAATTCTTAACAAATTAAAAAGTCCAAATATGACCATTGGCATAATATCACATATCCCAGAACTTCAAGAAAAAATTCAATTAAAATTTATTGTAGAAAAGCCAACTACTAACCATGGTTCAATAATTAAACCAATGTTATTAATTTAATTACAGAAAGAAGCAAGTCCAAACAGATTTGCTTCTTGTTTTTATTAAAAAACATTGAAAAATTTTTAATAAAAAAATCAATCAAAATTTATAAATTTGCTAAAATTTACAAATAATTTTAAAATCATAACGTTGTTTTAGATATAAAAATGGACCATTTTGACACAAAGTATTAAATTTATGTAAACTATCAACCAGCAAAATTGCTATCTTAATGGGCTTAAAAATAAAAAGAAAAGCAACGAAGTAATTGTTACTTTGTTCATCATATAATCACATTTTTTCTCATAGAATTATATCAATAAATTATAATTTTAGGAGCGAAAATGAAAAAAAATTTTTGCAAATTTTGGAAGATAATTAAGCCGGTATTATGTCTAACATTAATTGCGGTACTTGTTACAATGTTAACAGGTTGTAACAAAAACAGAGAAGTAACAAAAGCAAGCAAAGGTTTAAATAATTATAAAATTACTGCAACTTTATGCGATGAAGAGAAAAAGATAACAGCAACTGAAGAGGTGGTGTTCATTAACACAATAAAAGACAACCTATCTTTTGTTTGTTTTAATTTATATGGAACAGCCTTTTCAGAAGATGCAAAGATTTTGCCATATACAATATTAAATTCTGAAAAGTGTTTTTACGATGGTAAAAATTATGGTGACCTTGTAATTGACTCTGTTAGGGTAGATGGGCAAAATGCAAATTATCAAATTATTGGGGAAGACAACAATGCTCTAAAAGTTGATTTTTTTGAGCCACTTGCCATTAATAAAAAACTTAGTATAGAAATAGAGTTTATTTTATCTCTTGCAAAATCTACGCATAGATTAGGATATACTGACCATACAATAAGTCTTGGGAACTGGTATCCAGTATTATGTAAATATGAAAATGACAATTTTGATACTTCGCCTTATTATTCAACAGGCGACCCTTTTTATACCGATTGTGCAAACTATGAAGTATCACTTAGTTACCCAAGTAAATATACTTTAACTTCAACAGGAGAGTTGGTAAAAACTGAAACTGAAGCACAAGGCGAAATGTCAACCACCGAATATAAGGCGCTTGCAGTAAGAGACTTTGCTATGTGTTTGGCCGATGATTGGAAAATGGCAGAAGAGAAGGTGAGTGGAACTTTTGTTAGAGTTTATGCTTATAATAATGACGAAAGATTAGAAAGTTATTTAAAAACAGCAGTAAGTTGTTTTAAGTATTTTAGTAATACTTTTGGTGTGTATCCATATTCAGTTTTAAATGTTGTATTTACACCATTTTTGCATGGTGGGATGGAATATCCAAACCTAGTTATAATTGCAGATAATATTATTGATGAAATTAACACAAACAAGGTAATAATTCACGAAATTGCACATCAGTGGTGGTATTCCCTTGTTGGGAATAACGAACTTAAAGATGCATGGATAGATGAATCGTTAGCTGAATACAGCACGCTAATGTTTTTTGAAAATCACCCAGAATATGGGGTTACACGAGAGCAAATAATTAAGGAAAATAAAGAGGATTATTTATTATACATGGATGTAATGCAATCAGTTGTAACTTCGTCAGTAAATTTAAGTATGGAACTATATGTTAATGAGTACGCAAGCGAATATGAATATGTTTATATGATTTATGTAAAAGGCGTATTGTTCCAAGATGCGTTAAGGGAAAAAATTGGTGATGAAGCTTATGTAAAAGGACTTAGTCTGTTTTTCAAAAACAACAAATACAAAATAGCATCTAAAACAGAGTTTATTCAGGCTTTTGAGAATGCGAGCGGACTGAATCTTGAAATGTTTATTGAAGAATGGTTGAAAGGTAATAACATAATTGAGTAATTGATATTTGTATTTTTAAATATATTGTGATATAATTAACCTTGCTAATTGGTTAGGAGAAATTACGAGAGAAATGAGAGTTATAAATTTGGCTAGTGGGAGCAAGGGGAATTGTACATTAATTGAAAATGAAGAAACATCAATTTTGGTTGATTGCGGTTTACCAATAACCGAAATAGAAAACAGAATAATAGGAGCAGGATCTGATCCTTCCAAGATATCAGCAATATTTGTAACACATACTCATGTAGATCACATACGCTCATTAACAAGATTTTCAAAAAAGTATAAGACTAAAGTTTTTGCAACTGACCCTAACTGGATAGAAGGAAAATTAAGTGCTGTTGCAAGTCCCAACCGAAGATTTGTTAAACCTGGTGAGGAAATTAATTACTTTGGATTTAAGATTGTTGCGTTTAGTGTGTCACACGATGCAATATCCACAGTTGGGTATCGAATTTTTTGTGGAACAAAAAGTGTATCAATTTTAACAGATGTGGGAACAATTACAACTGAAGTACTTATGGCTATGGCAGGAAGTAGTTTAATATATATTGAATCTAATCACGACTTAAAAATGCTTATGAATGGACCATATCCCTATCAGTTAAAAAGAAGAATATCATCAAAAAATGGTCATCTATCCAATACCGATTGTTCACTTGCAATTATGGAACTGATAAAATATGGAACGAAACATTTTGTGCTCATGCATTTAAGCGAAGTAAATAACACACCTGAATTGGCTTATGGAGAAACTTACCTAAGGCTTAAAAGAGAAAAATTAGATAGTCAAATTTTTATAGGCGTTTCATACCAAGACAAACTTGGAACAAATTTTTTATTAAAGACAAACAAGGAGATTTAATTTTGGAAGAAGAAAAGAAAAAAGAAAACAACAAGTTATTTAAAGATTTTTCCGTAATGTTTACCGACAATAGCTTTACTCCAGATGATGCAGTAAAAGGCTTGCTTTTATTTTTGGTTTTTGAAACAGTTGTAAGTTTGTTGTATCAGTCGGTATATTTTGTAGGGTTTACAAGTGATTTATGGTCTTTTGTTTTTAACATAATATTAGATGCAAGTTTTGTACTTGCTGTATACATAGTTGCAAAAAACAAGAAGAAAAACACTGCGGTAGAAGTAAAGTTAAACAAAAAGGTATCGTGGTTATACTATTGCTTATGTTTTGTGATTTCGTTAGTTTGTATTTTTGGCTTTTCTGGATTAACTAATTGTTTTTTAGAAGTTCTATACAGTTTTGGGTATCAGTCGGTGCAGTCCGATATAGTGATAAGCAATGTTTGGATGTATCTTCTATATACTTTAACAATTTGTGTAATTCCTGCATTTTGTGAAGAAGTGTTGTTTAGGGGACTAATATTTACTGGGCTTAAAAAAATTAATAATGTTGTAGGTGTTTTGGGTAGTGCTTTTATTTTTATGATTATGCATGGTGGACCAGATCAAACAGTACATCAATTTATTTTAGGCGTAATTTTAGCATTGGCATTTTTAATTTCTGGATCAATTTGGGTTCCAATTGTTATACATTTCTTTAATAACTTTATTGCGGTTACCTATTCATTTCTTGTTACTGGTGATACAGCGACAGAAACTGGTACTGAAGTTGCAGAAATATATTTTGTGCAATATTTAATGTATGCATTAATAAGCGCTTTGGTTGCAGCTTGTATTATCTATTTAATTTTCCGAGGTTTTTCTGCAATAAATAAAAAGAGAAAAGAAAAAGAGAAACCAGATGTTAAAATTGACAACGATTCTGAAAAGGTTTATAAACCAACTACCATTGAACTTATGGATGCCGATAATCTAAATAGTTATAAATTTCAAAACGGAAATGCGGTTACAGAAGAAAATATGGGTAAACCTTTAACAAATCAAAACAAATTATCTAAACAAGGCAGAGTTATGTTAATAATATGTTTAACTTGGCTTGTTATGGATTGGATTAGTACCTTAATTTATGGTTTTACAAATCTTGGTGGGGTTTAAAAACTTCTATGCAAATGATTAAACTATTAACAGTTGGCACAATAAAGGAAAAATATTTTAACGAGGCAATCGCAGAATACATAAAGCGATTGTCCTGTTTTTGTAAATTTGAAATTGTTGAAGTACCTGAATATTTGCCAAATTCCAGATGTACTACTGAACAAATTGTTGAAGTTGAATCTTGGAACTTAGAAAAGAAACTAGAAGGCTATGTTGTGATTTTTGATCTAAAGGGGAAAGAAATCTCTAGTGAAGGTATTGCAGAATTAATTACTAATTGTGCCAATAGTGGAAATAGTAAAATTACCTTTGTAATTGGTGGCTCAAATGGAATAAGTAGTAAACTATTAAATAAGGCAGATATGGTTATAAGGTTTGGCAAAATAACTTTTCCACACCAATTAATGAGAGTTGTGGCAACAGAGCAAATTTATCGAGCAATGACAATAATTAATAACACAAAGTATCATAAGTAAGGAAATAAATATGACAGATGAAGATTATATGCATCTTGCAATTAAAGAAGCATACAAAGCTTATAAAAAGGGCGAGGTGCCAATAGGTGCGGTTATAGTTAAAGATGATAAAGTGATATCTTGTGGCCATAATAGCAGAGAAACAAAAAGGGATTGCACTTTGCATGCAGAGATTGTTGTATTAAAAAAGGCATGCAAAATAGTAAAAAATTGGAGATTAACGGGTTGTACTCTTTACGTTACAAAGGAGCCGTGTATAATGTGCTACGGTGCGATGCTTAATGGCAGAATAGAACGTGTTGTTTATGGGTTTGGCGATGATAAAGACAGCCAAATAATTAGAGAAAAAATAAACGATGGTGGTTCAATATTGAATCATAAATTAATTATAACACCAAATGTTTTAGAGCAAGATTGTAAACATATCTTCGATTTAGTATTTAAAAGGTAATTGCTTGACAATTTTTTTTCTTAATTATATCATTTAAGTAGATATTAGGAGATATAAAAATATGGTAATGGAAGAGGAAGAAGTAATACAGTTGCCACAGCTGGCAAAAATTGAAAGCAATAACAAATCAATTGCGTATATAATCTTAATGCCGAACTCGGTAAAAAACAAACAAAAAAATATGCCGACTTGCCAGACAAAGCTTTATGGCAAGTCTATTTTAGAGTGGGTTTCAAATGCTTGTGCAGAAAAACCAACAATTAAAGAGATAGAATCTAACCAAACAGATATAATTAATATAATAAAGCCTGATTTAACCAATTCAGATTGGACTATTATTTTATATTCAGATACACCGCTTGTAACATCGGTAGTTTTAGATGATGCAGTCAAATATGCCGAAACAAAAGACTTAAATGTTTTAAGACTTGAAAGGGGATATGTATGTAAAACAGAGTACTTAAAACATACTGATTTTATTTATGGAATGGAAGAATATAAATTTAATAAACAAGATTTTACGCAAGTAATAACTTTTGCCGATTGTACACGCGTTTCAAAAATTTTAAAGCAACGCATTATGGACTATTATATGGAAAACGGAGTGCAGATTATTGACCCAGAAACCACATACATTGAAAGTAGTGTGTCAATAGGTGAAGGCACAATAATATACCCATCCAACATTATATGCGGTACTACTGAAATAGGTGATAATGTGCAGTTGTTTGGTGGCAACCGAATATTAAATTCTATTATAAGTGCAGAAGCTAAAATTGAAGGTTCATCTATAATTTCAAGTGTAATTGGTTCAAAAAGTAGAATTAAAAATAGTGTAATTGGAAGTGACGCGTTAATTAAAAGTGATTGCAAAATCATTGATGGCGCCTCAGTAAAAGAATCGGTTGTAGATGAAGAATGTAAAATTATTGGCGCTTCAGTTAAGGGAAGTTATGTTAATAAGAATTGTAAAATTTATGATGGCGCAAGGGTTTGTGGTGAAGGTGGAAATATAGTTTTGTTAAATAATGTTTCTGTTGCTGAAAATGCCGTTATAGCAAGAGCGTGCGAAATTAAAGAAGGTTCAAAAATAGGACCAGGTGCGATTATAAAATAAGGAGAAAAAATGAAGTTAATTGTTGGGCTTGGAAATCCGGGCAGTGAATATGAATTTACAAATCATAATGCCGGCTTTTTGGTTGTCACCAAAGTTGCAGAGATTTTAGGCAAAAAATTTAACAAAAAACAATGCGATAGTGAAATTTCTGAATTTTTTATTGATGGGGAAAAGATTGTTTTAGCAAGACCATTGACATTTATGAATAATAGTGGTATAGCAGTAAAGCAACTTGTTAAAAAATATAATGTAAATACTAAAACTGAACTTGTTGTTGTGTCTGATGATTTTGATATTAAGGAAGGTACAATACGGATAAAGTCGGTTTCAGGTAATAGCACTCATAATGGTATAAGAAGCATAAAAGCTGAACTTAATACTAATGAATTTATCAGACTTAAAATAAGTATTGGTGAAAAGCAACCAGCAATGTCAGTGGCGGATTTTGTTTTGTCTAAAATAAGAAATGACCAAACTTTTGTAGCTATAGACAAGGGTGTAAATGCAATTATCAATTATATTAATGGAGCAAGTGCAGAAGATTTAATGCAGAAATATAACTAAGCTGGAAATGGGCAATGTTAAAAGAAACACTAAATTTTAGTTTACTTGGCGGTGATTATAAAAATCTGATTGATGATATTAAGAACGGTGTACATTGTTCGGTTTTTAACTTAAGTCAGACAGAACGAGTTATCGCAAGTTTAGGAGCAACCGGTAGGGTATTATACATTACCGGCGATTTTCTTTGTGCAAAAAAAGTTTATGAACTATTCAATCAGTTAAGTCCAAATATGGTTGGATTGTTGCCTCCGGCAGGGGATAATCTTGTTTACTCTAAAGCAAGTTTTAATGAAAATAACATTGAAAGAATAAGGACAATTTATGGGCTTACTACCGGTAAAATTAAAGTTGTAGTTGCAGATAGTAATTCAATTTTACAGTTTTTGCCAAGTGCAGAACTATTTAAGAAGAATATTATTAATATAAAGAATACAGACACGATTAATTTGGCAACATTTTCAGATAAAATGCTTTCGCTTGGTTACACAAGGGAACCATTAATAAATAGTCCTGGTCAATTTTCAGTTAGGGGAGATATTGTGGATATCTTCCCAATAAATTCTACTGTTCCTTATAGGATTGAACTTTTTGATAATGAAATAGAAACAATTAAAACTTTTGATGTAAACAATCAAAAATCTAATGGTGAAGTTAATTGTGTTGATATTTGTCCATTTACTGATTTACTTTTGGAAGAAGGTGAATCTGAAGAACTCATTACAAAATTAAACAAATTGGTAGCTTTAGCAAAATTAGAAAACAATGAAATGGCACGTTTTCAACAAATTGTAGAAGAAATTAAATTTAAGTTAGAGAATAAGGAAAGGTCATTTAACCTAGATTATCTTTTTCCGCTTATCACAAAAAATTTGGGAACAATTTTTGATTATTTAAACAATGACTTTGTTGTTGCAATCGATGAAGCAAAAATGGTTTATGATGCAATGGAACAAATGGTTGCCGAACTAAAGAAGAGAGAAAAGGAGTTAAATAAAAGTGGCGAAATATTAGAAGTTAAAGAGCTACGACTAATTCCAATTTCGCAGATTGTTAATGAAATAAATGAAAGAAAAGCATTTGTAAATCAAAAAATAACAAGTAGTAACAGATTTTTTAATCCGACAAAAGTCTTCAACTTTAAAACATTGCAAATGATCAGATATACGCACTCATTTTCAGAATTTGTCAATGACATAAACAGTTGGATTTTAGAAGGATATAAAATTATAATTTGTGCTGGCGATGAGAAAAATTCAAAACAATTAAAACAAAGATTAAATGCAAATTCAATATATATTGAAATTAATAAGCATACAAAAATATCGGATAACGGCTCGGCAATTTTGCCAATGGAACTTACAACAGGGTTTATTATGCCAAGTGAAAAGATAGTTGTTGTAGGTACTTATGATATTTTTCCACGTAAGCAAAGTGTAAATAATGTTTTGGTAAATAGGCAAGATACTTTTAGTGTTCCAAAAGTTGGCGATTTTGTTGTGCATAATATACACGGCATTGGTGTTTGTGAAGGAGTAACAACTCTTAGCGGAAGTTTTGGGACAAAAGATTATGTCGTTGTTGGATATCGAGATGGTGATAAACTTTATGTTCCAATAGATCAATTAGACCTGTTAGAGCGTTTTTCTGGTGCGGAAAGTCCAACTAAATTATCTAAAATTGGCGGAACGGAATTTGGAGCAGTTAAAGAGAGGGTTAAAAGCAATATTAAAAAAATTGCGTTTGACCTACTTAAACTTTATGCCGAACGAGAAAGCAGAAAAGGCTTTGCTTTTGTTAAGGACGATGAAATACAATTGGAATTTGAAAATAGTTTTCCCTATACCGAAACTGAAGACCAGTTAAAAGCAATTAAAGAAGTTAAAGCCGATATGGAAGGCCCACGAGTCATGGACCGATTAATTTGTGGAGATGTTGGTTTTGGCAAAACCGAAGTTGCACTGCGTGCTATTTTTAAAGCGGTACTTTCAGGCAAGCAAGTTGCTTTTATGGCACCAACCACAATTTTGTCTGAACAACACTACAATAATTGTTTGTTAAGATTTAAAGATTTTGGGGTGGTTGTTGCGGTATTAAATAGGTTTAGGTCTCCTAAAGAAACCAAACAGATATTAACAGATTTGGCATCTGGCAAAATCAATGTAATTTGTGGAACGCATAGGTTGTTGTCAAAAGATGTTGTTTATAAAGATCTTGGTTTAATTGTTCTAGACGAAGAGCAAAAGTTTGGTGTAAATGACAAAGAGAAACTAAAAGTATTGCATAGCACGGTAGATTGTTTGACTCTTTCGGCGACTCCAATTCCGCGTACCTTGCACATGTCGCTATCAGGAATCAGAGATGTATCAATCATTTCTACACCGCCATCAGCAAGAATTACTGTACAAACATATGTAAGGGAATATACAGACAGTTTATTAAAAGATGCAATAAACAGAGAAATCAACAGAGGTGGTCAGGCATTTGTTGTTTACAACAGAGTAGAGTCCATTTATGCTTTTGCACACCATGTGCAGGAACTTTTGCCTAATGCGAAAATTGTTATTGGACATGGACAATTGTCATCTGGAGAACTTGAAGATGTAATATATAAATTTTATAATAGAATGGTAGATGTTCTAATTTCAACTACTATCATAGAAAATGGCATAGATCTATCTAATGCAAATACCTTGGTTGTTTACGATGCGGACAAATTTGGGTTGTCGCAATTATATCAAATAAGAGGTAGAGTAGGAAGGGGAACAAGAGAAGCATATGCCTATTTTACCTATAAAGTAAGCAAGCAATTATCGCCAGAAAGCTTTAAACGACTAGAAGCTCTGTCTGAGTTCACCGAATTTGGCAGTGGATTTAAAATTGCTATGAGAGATCTTGAGATTAGGGGAAGTGGAAATATTCTTGGTGCTGAACAGCATGGTCATATTCAAAAAATCGGTTATAATATGTATTGCCGATTACTAAAAAATGCGATAGAAGAACTTAAGGGTAATAAAACTGAAAATGACTTTGAAGTTTTGATGAGGGTTGGCATAGATGCCTTTATTTCAGAAAAATACATAACAGATGAAGCCACACGAATGACAGTATATAAAAATATTTCAAGAATCGAAGGGGAAGAAGATCGCGTTAAATTATTAACAGAACTAGAAGATTTGTTTGGCAAAGTTCCACAGCAAACGCAAAATTTAATTGACATTGCATACTTAAAGGCACTTGCAAAAAATTTAGGGATAACCGAAGTTTATTCCACCC
>CAJJIV010000008.1 GCA_905187655.1 uncultured Eubacteriales bacterium
ATTTTTAAAGAGGTTAATAGTTCCCATAGTATAAGAAAAATTATTAAAATTATAATTCTTCCCAAAATTATTTGTGTGTTGTTATGTTTTTGTTTTTTTAGATATTTAATGTGTTCATTTGAAAAGGCGAGGGAGTTTTGGGTATTTTTTTTCATGTCATCAATTCCTCCCAAATTTCATTAAAGTATTCTTTAAACTTTGAGTCATTTCTTCTTTCAAAAGGAGAAAGTTCAGCAGGAAAGTCTAGTTCAATGATTTTTTTTACGCTAGCAGGTCTTTTTGTTAGAATGATAATTCTATCAGACATCGCAATAGCTTCACCAATATCGTGTGTAACCATAAGAGCAGTTTTGTGTTCAGCTTTCATAATATTAAAAACAATGTCTTGAATTTTTAGCCTTGTTTGATAATCTAAAGCAGAAAATGGTTCATCTAATAATAGTAGTTTAGGGTTAAGTGCCAAAGTTCTTATAAGTGAAACTCTTTGTCGCATACCACCAGAAAGTTGGGTTGGGTAGTGATGCAGAAATTCTGTTAACCCATATTTTTCAACCAAAGAGTATACAATGCTTTTGTTTTCTTCGGTCAGTCTTTTCTGTAGTTTTAAGCCAAACATAACATTGTCTTCTACGGTAAGCCAATTAAACAAGTTGTCTTTTTGAAACATATAGCCAATATCTTGAGTTACACCACTTACGCTTTTATTGTCTAAAATAACACTGCCTGAACTTGGTGACAACAAACCTGCAATGATAGACAAAATGGTTGTTTTGCCACAACCACTTGGTCCTACGATGCTTACTAATTCATTCGTTTTAACATAAAAAGATAAATCTTTTAGTGCAAGTGTTTCGCTTTTTTTTGTATGATAACTTAAATTTAGGTCGCAAATTTCAAGTAAATTTTTTTCCATTATTTCTCCTAGCAAAACTTAATTTAATTAAGATTTTGCCTAAATACTTAAGGCGTAAGAGTTATCTACAACATCTTCAAAGTTTACACCTGACACATCAATATTAGAATTTTCTATTATTGCTATTAATTTATTAAATGCACTTTGTGTCATAGCTGGAGTACTAGACCATGCATCTATTTCTATATATTTTTCAACAGCAGATTTTAATAGTTCAATACTTGTTCCATCAAACGATGGAGAAAGTGCTTCGGCAATTTCAATTGAAGTGTGAGTTAACATATAATTATAAGCTTTATTAATTGCTCGCAGGAAGCCTTTAATTAATTCTGGCTTTTTAGATAAAAACGATTTTGAAGCCATAAAACAGGTGAATGGAACTTCTCCGCTTTCTTCACCAACTGAAGCTACATAGTAACCTCTCCCTTCGCTTACAAAGTTACTTGCTGCAGGTTCAAACATCGTGCAATAATCGCCTTTTCCGCCTTCAAACGCGGCAGTAATTAAGTCAAATTGCACGCTTGTATCAAGTGTAACATTTTCACCATTAACAAGGCCTTTACTATTAAGAACGTATTCAAGAGTCATGGCAGGCATACCGCCACTTCTTCCACCTATAATATAAGAATTTTTAAGGTCAAGCCAATTAAAATTTGTTACAGGAGTTCTGCCAATTAAAAATGAACCATCTCTTTTAGTCAATTGTCCAAACACCATTGGATGATTTGTGTTTCCTTCTTTAACCACATAAACCAAAGTTTCTGGACCTAGTAAAGCTACATCTGCACTGCCAGAAAGAAGGGCAGACATGCTAATGTTGCTTCCACCACCATTTGTCAACTCGATTTTTATTCCTTCTTCTTCCATATATCCTAAGTTTATAGCAATGTATAACGGAGCATAAAAGATAGAGTGTGTAACTTCGTTTAATCGAATTGTTGTTAGTTTAGTTTTTTTGCAAGCAGAAAAACAAAATATTGCCATTAAACAAGCAAACAACACGGTTAAAAACTTTTTCAAAATAATATACCTCCTAATGCATATTATTCAAAAATATATTTTTATGACAATATTTTGTTGGTTTAATCGTTAAACTAGTGTTATAATAAAATTATCAAATAGGGAATAATTTATTTATGAACAAAAGAACAATTTTGCCATTTTTAATTTTAAGCTTAAGAGTAATATTTTTAGTTTGTTTAGTTGCATTTTTGTGCTTAGGTGATATAAGGGTTGCTACACTTATGTTTGTACTCGCTATTTGTGTTAATGCTTGTGATTTTGTGTTCAAAAATAAGTTTCCACAAAAACGTGTTGCATTAAGAATTGTTTCTGCCATAGTGGATAGAGCGATTTATATGGTACCGTTATTGTTCGCAGTAATTGGCAAGCAATTTACTATTTGGATATACCTAATTATTTTATTCTTTGAAATTATAATTTGTATGTTGCATGGTTTTGCAAGGCCACAAACGAAACTGAAGAACAAGTTAAATAAGATTTTCTATGTTTTGTATGGCATATCACTGTGTGTTGCGGTATTTATTTCATTTTATTTGCCAGAATTTATTTTGTATCCAATTTTAGTAGTTTGTACACTAGGGGCAACTTATATTATTTATGGTGCAACGACATTCAGTGAAGACAGTACAGCGCCAGATTCAGAGGAGTCTGAATCAGACAACATTTCTGATCTTGAAAAATCGTTACATGAAAGGTCTGACTCTGATGAGATTATTGAAGAACAATAACCAAATACTTGAAATTTGAATTAGAATGTGTTATAATGCGGATTGAAAAATTGAATATAGGCGTTTGAGGAGTAAGGAGAGAATAGTATCTTAAAAGAGAGAAGGCCACGTGGCTGAAATGGCCTTTAGGGGAAAACTAATCGAATGAAGGTTGCAAACAAAAAAGCCGTTTTTGTTAAAGTGCAAGCATAATGTGTTTATGTTTGAAAAAAGGTGGTACCGCGGAAATGTATTTCGTCCTTTTGTTAAGGATAAGAAATACATTTTTTATTTTAGGGAGAAGAATGTTAAAATCGATTATTCAATTAATTATAGTGGGATTAATGTTAATAGATGTTGTCTGTATTTTACTTGCTAAAATTTTTATTCCGCAAAAGAATGTAAAAAACAAGTATGATAGAGAAGAAGTATTAAAAAAATATAATTTAATTGTTTATGCAATTTTTGCACTACTTGCCACAATTTTAATTTTAATTAATTTATTTTAGGAGAACAAAATGATAAACGAAAAGACATATGAACCTAATAAATTTGAAATGGAGATATATAAAAAATGGGAGGAAGCTGGCTGTTTTAAAGCTGATGAAAATTCTAAAAAACCACCATTTTGTATTATTATGCCTCCGCCAAATGTAACAAGCATTGCTCATATAGGCCACGGCCTTGATATGACTATTCAGGATATATTAACAAGGTACAAAAGAATGCAGGGCTACGAAACACTTTGGCAACCAGGGGCTGATCATGCAGCAATAGCAACAGAGGTTAAACTTGTTGAAAAACTGGCAAAAGAAGGAAAAACAAAAGAAAGCATTGGTAGAGAAGCATTTGATAAGGAAGCCTGGGATTGGTACAATTATTATGGCGATGCAATAATGAAACAATTTAGAAGAATTGGCTTTTCGGCCGATTGGACTAGATATCGCTTCACAATGGATCCTAAAAGTGTTGATGCTGTTTTAGAGGCTTTTGTTAGGCTTTATAATAAAGGACTAATTTACCGTGGAACACGACTTGGAAATTGGTGTACAACCTGCAGATCTGCTATTTCTGATGATGAAGTTGAATATTTTGACGAAAAAAGTAATATGTGGCACATAAGGTATCCATTTGCAGATGGAAGTGGGTATATTGTTGTTGCAACTACAAGACCAGAAACTCTGTTTGGTGACCAAGCAGTTGCTGTAAACCCAACCGATACTAGATATACTAAGATAGTTGGTAAAATGCTAAGTTTACCATTAACAAATAAACAAATTCCAATTATTGCAGATGAGTATGTTGAAAAAGATTTTGGAACTGGTATGGTTAAAATTACACCAGCCCATGATCCAAATGACTACGAAGTTGGGAAAAGACATAATCTTGAAATTGTATCAGTAATCACTAAAGATGGCAAACTAAACGAAAATGCAGGCAAATATGTTGGCCTTGATGCAAGGTGTGCCAGAGAGAAAATTGTTGAGGAACTAAAAAGTCTTAATTTAATTGAAAAGATTGAACCATATACGCACAGTGTAGGTCATTGTGAGCGATGTCATAATGCAATTGAACCACTGGTAACAAATCAGTGGTATGTAGCAATGAAGGAATTAAGTAAACCTGCTATTGATTGCGTAAAAGATGGTAAATTAAAAATTTACCCTAAACGCTTTGAAAAGAACTATTTTCATTGGTTAGAGAACATACAAGACTGGTGCATTTCTCGCCAACTTTGGACAGGGCACCGTATTCCAATTTATTATTGTGATGATTGCGGAGAAACCTTTGCATCTAAAATAAAAACCAATTGTCCAAAGTGTGGTTCGCATAACATTCATCAAGATGAAGATGTTTTAGATACTTGGTTCAGTTCTGCACTTTGGCCATTTTCAACACTTGGTTGGCCAGATAAAACAAAAGCTCTAGAAAAGTTTTATCCAACAAGTGTGTTGGTAACAGGTTACGATATATTAACACATTGGGTAACAAAAATGGTTTATATGGGTATAGAATGTGCCGGACAAATACCATTTAAAGATACTTTAATTCATGGATTAGTAAGAGATGAACTGGGTAGGAAGATGAGTAAGTCATTAGGAAACGGAATTGACCCAATTAAAGTTGCTAATGATTATGGAGCTGACGCGTTAAGAATTGGACTAATAAAGGATCTTTCACTTGGTATGGACACAAAAGTGGGAGAATCTAAGTTTGCCGTAAGTAAACAGTTTTTAAACAAAGTTTGGAATGCTTCAAAATTTGTTGCTATGGCAGTAAATGGTGAAAATTTGTTGCCTATTGAAAATTGTGAACTGAGTCTTGCCGATAAATGGATTTTAACAAAGCTAAACGAAACAACAAAAACAATGTGCAAAAATTTAGACAAATATGATGTTGGCCTTGCGTTAAATAATATATATACTTTTTTTATTAATGATTTTTGCGATTGGTACATTGAATTGTGTAAGCCAATGCTAAAAACTGGTAATGAGGTAAAACAAAATGTTGCAAGTGTTCTATATTACACATTTTTGCAAACATTAAAACTTATGCATCCATTTATACCATTTTGTACCGAATACATATATCAGTCGTTTAAAGAAACTGGTTTTATTATGCAGGCAAGTTATCCTGAATACAATAAAAAATTTGTGTTTAAAAAAGAAAAGGATAGGTTAGAACAAGTTATTGAACTTGTAAGAAATATTAGACAAGCAAGACTTGAGGAAAATATAGAGGCAAACAAAGGTATAATTTTGGAAATTAAAAAAGGAACTTATGTTCAAGATTTTATTGGATTAATTGGTAAATTGGCTGGCATTGAAAAGGTGGAAGAGTGTGATTTGCCAACTGGCAAAATGATTGTATCAAGTTTGGGTGAGTTTTATGTGAAAGCCGAAGTTGATAATGAAAAGCGCTTGCAACAAATTGAGGAAGAATTAAAAAAGGTAGAATTTGAAATTAAGCGAAGCGAAGGAATGTTGGCTAACGATAAATTTGTTGCAAAAGCACCTAAAGATTTGGTAAAATTAGAAAGAGAGAAACTAGAAAGGAACAAACTATTAAAAGAAAAATTACTTAACAAAAAACAAGAAGTAGCAAAGTAGGGAAATGAAAAGATTTATTTATAGTAAATTGTTAACAATAGGACTATTTGTTATCGGTGCACTGATAACAGAGTCCTTTTTGTTTTTGTATTTAGGATTTGGTTTTTTGCCAAGTTATTGGTTCTTAGACTTATCTTTAATTCTTTTCTTTGCATTTATAATTTTTTGTTTACCAATAGGACATTTACAAAATATAATAATTGGAATTTTACTTGGCCTTCAGATGATATTAAGTTATATTAATATTTGTATTTACAAAATGTTAGGTGATGTCTTCACATTTAATTTATTGTCGCTTGTTGGTGAAACTACAAATGTATTAACTCTAGATATGCTTCCTATATGGCCTATTGTTTTTTATTTGCTTTTATTTGGTGCTGTCATAACGGCAATGTTTTTTATAAAGAAATATAAAGTAGAAAAGTTTGCTTATCGTGATGCGAGAAATTTTATTTTAAAGGATATTTCCATAATTGGTTTAACAATTACTTTTGCAATCTATTCTTTAACATCAAGTTTTGCACTTGGTGGCAAAAAAAATGATAAATTTTTCTTGTTTTCAGACAAAGTCTTATATAATACATTTAGTTCAAACAAGCAGGCATTAACCAAATTTGGAACGTGGGGTTTCTATTTTGAAGAATTCTTTAGACAATTTTATAGTGTAGAAAGTGTGGTAAGATTTTCTAAGGCAGAAATAGAAGAATATGTTGATAATCCTGAATATGACCCAAAAACAACTACCTTATTTAATTCATGTGAAGGCAATAATACAATAGTTATAATGCTTGAATCTTTTGAGTGGTATGCAATTTCATCGGAATTAACACCAACACTTTATGCACTTATGAATGGTTACGATTTTGGAACTCGCGATGCAGAAACAGGACTGTATTCCAATTTTAATTACTATACATTTGGCAAAGACGAAAATGGATTTACTTCTATTGAAAGAAATGATTTTGTTAAATCGACTGATGAAAATGGTAATATTACTTATGAAAAATTAACAGATGGAACAGAAGATATCCAAGCACTTAATAAAGAACTACTTCATACATATGGTTTAACACTTGCAAATTATTACAGCAAAGCGAAGACAGACTATAGCGAAATGTCAGTTATACTTGGTAATTATCCTTATAATGAAAGTTTCACAACTCATGGCATAACAGGGTATAATCTTCACAACATTTACTCTGATGTTAATTATAGTTTTACTTTACCGAATTTATTGAAATCAACAAATAATATTGAAGTATCAAATTATTTACATACTTACCTTTCAACTTTTTATGGAAGAAGCACCCTAATTCCCCAGTTTGGTTTTGATAATTATATGTTTTTAGATGATATGCCAAATGACGTTGGTAAAGGTGATAGATTATCTCATTGTGTTCTAGATAGTAAAGTTATTGATTATTTTTTAAATGTTTCAGATGAATATGATTATTTGCCGACAGATAAATCCTTTTTAAGTTTTATGACAACGGTAACAACTCACGGTGAGTATAGTTATAATCCGTTGCTTAAAGAATATTATCCATTTGTTGATTCAGTTGGCTTTTTAGGTCAATCAACTGAAGATAATCAAATAATTCTTCCAAGTGACATTGAAGCTGATGTTAGAACTTACCTTACTTCAGCGTTAGATACCGAATATGCTTTGACAATAATGATAAAATATTTAATGGAGAACAACCTTTTTGATAACACTACTTTGGTTTTATTTGCCGACCACCAGTGTTATTATGACCAGATGGACGTTGTCTACAAAAAGTACTATTTTGCTAAAGATGGTAAACTTGGTGTTTCTTCTCCGTTAGAATGGCAAGCGGAAGACGAAAATTATAGTTATACCGAAGATTATAATATAAATAGTCAAGATAGGTTTAAAGTTCCTGCTTGTATTTATGCGACAAAAATTAATAATGACATAGTGGGAAGCGATAAAGAAGACCATATAATTACAAAGTTTACTTGTGCATTTGATTTAACTCCAACTATTTTTACCTTGCTTGGTATAGATTATAATCCAAACTATTATAACGGATATCCTGTTATTTGTAATGTATACAACGAAGCCAGTGGTGTATATGAAGACTTTGGAGTACCTGCAATAATTTCTTCTACTGGTGGTGTATTTAATGATAAGATTTATACAGAAGAGGGTACTACTCTTAAGTATTGCAAAAATGGCGTAAATGAATATGATATTAACGAATTTAGTGAATTGGTTTCGCTTTACATAGAGAGATGGTATAAAATTACGGCAATTTATCAGTACGATATGTTTGTTATAAAATAAAATAAGTTAGCAACGCTTTGCTAACTTATTTCTTTTATTTGTTTTTATCCTGCAAATATTGTTCAAGAGCAATAGATAATTGATCTGGACATGAAGTGTTATTTCTACAAAGTATTCCTTTAATTTTAGGAATAACATCTTGTACTTTTTGTCCAATGATTAATTTTGAAATTCCTTGTAGGTTGCCTGAACATCCACCAATAAATTTTGCATCCGTAATAATATCGTTCTCATCTATATCTAACATTATTTGTCGAGAACATACTCCTTTTGGATAATAGTTGTATCTCATAAAACACCTCCTTAATTTTGCAGTAATAAATCAAAAATATTTGCATAAACTCGGCTTGCATTGTCTTGCCAATTTTTTTGAATATCTTTTGCGGTTGATTGTTCTGGTACTGTTAATTTTATTTCAAGGTTGGTTGCGTTTGGTTCAACTATTTTTAATATAACAGTATATAGACCATCTTTATTTTTAAATGAGTCGCTAAAATATTCTTGCTTACGTTTAAAGTCTAATTTGTTGTCTCTAATAAAATCGGCAATTTCATTTTTTGTACTAGTAGGAATTTCATCAAAAAAGTATGATAGACAACTTCTACCATCACTAGTAATGCTATAATATTTTGATTGTTCACTAGTTTTTGTTTCCTTAATAAAGCCTGACTTAGTAAGTTCGGAAAGTGCAATTTTACATGTAAAGTATGATACCCACTTTTTTTGATAATAACACATATCTATTATGGTATCTTCAGTTAATTCACATTCCATTTTATCTAGGACATATAAAAGTATAAGCTTTCCTGTTGTTTCGTTAGATGCGTATTGAATCATATATTTATTTCCTTTAATTATCTTGTTATATTATAACAAAATTAAAATAAAATGTGAATAGTTTTGATAATTTATTTTTATTGTTTTTTAGTTTTAAAATTTAACAAAATATGCTAAAATTAATATAACAAAGGAGAAATGTATGAATAATGTTAAAGAAGAATTAAAAAATTTATCTGAAGCATGCCAAGAATTTAAAATGTCAAAATTTATTCTTATGGAAAAAAACATTAGTAGAATATTAAAAACAATTGCAAAAGGTGGAACTTTATACAATATTATTGCCGATAGAATTATTGGTTATAACTTTAAAGCGGACTTTGAGCGATTTATTAATTGTCCATCATTTGATTATATTGAAAGTGAAAATAATTGCATTCCATTTATTTTTTGTTTACTTAATGAAATGGATAATGGAAATATAGATATATTTGCATTTGTTAAAGTTGTGTTTGGTGATGATAATAAAGTCGCCTATGAGGGGTTTTCAAAAGAGATTATTGAGCGATTTGAAAATCATATGATTAAAGTTGTTAATAAATTATTGAGTATAAATTTAGACGCAGAAATACAAAAAAGTTCAGAATTAAAGAACGAATTTCCGATGTTTGACAACGCATTTGTAAGCAGAATTAACTATGTGATGGATAATATAATGCATAAAATATCAACTGAAAAAATAAGCAAATTTCCTCTTAAAAAGGAAGCCTCTACGATTGTGTTTAGTGTCACTGTGTGTTTGGACAGGAAAGAGTTTTCGGGCGTTTTAGGGCTATTATTGGCGCTGAAAATAATATTGCATAAAAACAAAAAATATAAAAATGACTATAATGAAGTAATTTTGCTTGTTAATTCAATATTAAATTTTTAACAATAAATGGAGTGAAAAATGGATAATAATTTAAGTGATACACCTTACGATAATTTGGGCTTAGATGGAAAAATTGAAATGATAAAAGAGAATATTGAAATATTAACACGCCAAGCTGCTGACGAAGCAAATAAGTATATAATAGGTAACAATATAACTTCAAGAATTTTAACGCAAAAACAAAAACTTGAATTGCGAGAAATTGCAAACAAATATACAAAATACATTGCCAATATGAAAATTCAGTTAAAAGCATTAGAGGCGGAAAAAGAAGACAAGCAGGCTAAAGAACAGCAAAATAAAAATTAAAAAAAGTTTGGCCAATAAACCAAACTTTTTTGGTACCACCATGGAGACTCGAACTCCAATTTCCAGCGTGAGAGGCTAGCGTCCTAACCGTTAGACGATGATGGCAAGATACTTTTATGCTGGTAGTATAACATATAATTTTATTTTTTGCAATAGAAATACACTAAAAATGGAATATACAAATGGAAAAATTGTTTAATTATAGACCGTTGGTTCTTGCTGGGATTGTAATGATTTTAGGAATTTTGTGTGGCTATTATATAAACATAACCGCTTTTAAAATTCTTTCTATAATTGCGATGATGTTGATTATAATAGTTTCAGTTTGCCTTTGTGTATTTAACAAAAAATTTAATAAAATTGTACTTGGGTTAATGGTACAATTTTTAATTTTTATAATTGGATTTACTGTTGTGTTAATTAATGCAGGTAAGTTGAATGCATCTAAAAATGAAATTAAGAAAACAAATAGCATTGAATGTACAATTACTTTGGCAAAAAATAATGGAAGCATTATCTCTTTAACGTGTGAAAACATTGTAATTAATTCAAATAAGGTAAGCGGAAGTTGTAAGATAAGTTATTTGGGTAATCATTATAGTGTAAAAGATTTTAGTTATGGGGCAAAGTTAAAATTTAATAATATTTCTTCTAGGAAAATAAAAATTAAAAATGATAACGATGAGTGTATTTTTAATTTTGCGTTTAATGATGAAGAATTGGAATCTGTTACTTTAAGCAAAAACATTTTTATTATTTTACGTAACAAAATAACTAATTTTATAGTAGCTCAAAACACCAACGATTTTGTTAGTGGATTAGAAGTTGGCATGCTGTTTGGAGAAAAGGCATATGTCGGTGACACTATCAAAGACTCTTTTTCAGTTGCAGGGTTGTCTCATTTATTGGCTGTCTCTGGCTTGCATGTTGGGTTTTTATTAGTAATAATGAATTTTGTTTTAAATAAGTTATTAAAAAGTAAAACAAAAATAACATTAATTATAGAAGCTACCTTTTTGATAATTTATGCATTCATTTGTGATTTTTCACCTTCGGTAGTTAGAGCAAGTGTTATGGCAATAATTTCGATGTATGCATTGGTAAGGGGTAGACAATATGATGGATTAAATGCACTTTGTTTATCTGCAATTATTTTATTATTTATTAATCCATTTACATTATTTGATGTGGGATTTCAATTAAGTTTTGCTTGTGTATTTTCTTTGTTTTGCTTGACAGGGAAACTTAATTTTTTATTTTCTAAAGTTATGCCACTAAAATTATCAAGTTCTCTTGCTGTTGGAGTTAGCGCAACGGCAGGAACCTTCCCAATAATTTCTTATTATTTTGGAAGTGTCTCGCTGTTAAGTATTTTAGTAAACTTGGTTGCAATTCCATTTGCATCAGTCTGCTTTATACTGCTTGTTGTATGTGTTTTTATTTCTATGTGTTTGCCATTTTTGTCATTTATAATGGCCATACCAAATTTTTTATATAAAATACTTGCACGTTTTGCGTATTCAATTGCCGATTTAAAGTTTGCTATTGTAGAACTTTCATTAAATTTTGTTGGTGTTCTCTTATTTAGCTGTGCTATAATAGTATTAGGCGACTATTTGTTCATAAAAGAAAAGTATAAATATGGTTTTTCGTTAATACTTGTTTTACTTTGTGGCATGGTTGCTTTAAGTCTGTAATATAAGAGAGAAAGTTATGAAGTTTGTTGAATTTAAGCAGAATTTAAAAAATCAAATTGACCCAATTTATTTGTTTGAAGGTGATGATAGGTTTTGTTTATATAGTGCGATTGAATTAATTGAAAAACAATTGAATTTGTGTATGCCTGACTTAAATGAAAAAATTTTTGATGAGGGCAAGTTTACTCTTAAAGAGGTTTTAGATTTTGCGAATGTCTTTCCTTTTGGCGATAGTAAACGATTAATTATAGTTTGGGATTATAATAATGCTAAAGAAATAGACTTGTTAGAAGACTACATAAAATCTGGTTCACACTGTTCAATATTGGTTTTTGTTTCTACCATGCAAAATGATTTTTCAAAAAAAATAAAGTCGTTTGCAACTTATGTAGATTGCAATAGACTTGATGATGGGGTATTATATAAGTGGATTATCAATTTTACTAATAAGGTTCAATTAAAAATAGAAGAAGGGGCGGTAATAAAATTAATTAGATATTGCAATAATAATTTGTCTAAAATTAACAGCGAACTGACTAAATTAACCGCAATGGGCAGTGAAGTAATAACAACCAAGATGGTTGAAGATAATGTAGTGCCAGACAAAGAATATCAAATTTATGAGCTTACCGATGCAATAAGCAAGCGGGATAGAAATCGTGCGTTTGATATTGTAAATACTATTTTGGAAAGAGATAAAAATATTGTAGGGGTTATTCAATACTTATATTCAAGTTTTAGAAAATTGTTCTATATATCAATCTCAAACGAAAGTGATGAAGATCTTGCAACAAAATTCAGTTGCAAACCGTACGCAATAAAAATGAGTAGACAGCAATCCAAATGTTTTACCCCAAAACAATTAAAAGCCATTAATAAAGAATTAAGCGATGAAGAATTTTTAATAAAATCTGGCAATGCAAATCAAAAGATTGCGACTGACTATATATTAAGTAAAATATTTATAAAACACACATAAAAGCACCAACCCAATAGGCTGGTGCTTTTGTTTTTATAACAATAAATTATTTAACTTCGTTTTTAAGATTGTCTAACTTCGCTGAAAGTCTGCTTTTTCTGTTATTAGCAGCATTTTTATGAATAGCACCTTTGGTAACAGATTTGTCAATAACTTCCATGGTTTTAGGCAACAAGTTTTCAGCGGCTTCGATATCTTTTTGTTCAATTGCCTTATTGTATTTTTTTATTTGAGTTTTAAGTTTAGAAGTATTGCTTTTGTTACGCATTGTGTTTCTTTTAGTAACATCAATTCTTTTTTCTGCAGATTTTATGTTTGCCATTTAACTCGCTCCTTTAATTAACTATCGTAGAGATTTTAACATACAGGCAGAAATTTTGCAAGTGTTTTTGATAAAAATTTGTGTTTATTTTAAATAAAATAAGATAATAATAACTATTATGAAACAAATTAATTATAATCTTACCGATATGCCGGATGAATTGGTTGAATTTGGAATAATTAAATCTAAAAAGCATACTAAATCGGCTACAAAATTGGTTAATATTAAAGAAGAAAACGGTATTAAGCGTACCGAAATTTGGCTTAATGAAGGCAATGAATTTAATAAATCGGCAGGAATATACATTACTTATGATTGCTTGAAGTTTGAATCTGACAAAACAAAAAATTACTTAGTTGCACAATTGGCCAAGGATTTAAACAATCAAATTAAAAACACAAAAAAAATTCTCTGTCTTGGTATTGGAAACCCAGAAATCACAAGTGATGCCCTTGGGCCTAAGTGTATTAATAATATTAAAATCAACAATAAATTGGGGCAGAAATGCCAAGAAAGGCAGGTTTGCAAATATTCACCGGGAGTAGTTGGAAATACCGGAATAGACAGCAAAGACATTGTAACTTTGTTAATAAAAAAATTACAGCCCGATTTAATTTTGGTTATAGATAGCCTTTGTACTCGTAATTTTAATCGAATAGGTTCTTCCTTTCAGTTGTCTGATGCTGGGCTAACTCCAGGCTCTGGAGTAGGGGAAAGCACTTTTGCAATAAATCAAAAAGAGCTAGGGGTAAAAGTCATTGCACTTGGAGTCCCAACGGTTGTGCATTTTAGGTCAATACTAGGTGAGTATGTGGCAGAAGAAAATATTTTGAATAGATATAATGGGCTTTTTGTTTCACCCAAGGAGATAGATATAATAATTAATTTTTGTGCAGAAGTAATTTCGGGTGCAATTAACGAAGTATTTGATAAAAAAAACGGAGAATAACTACTCCGTTTTTATTTTATTTAACTTTTAAACCTCGTCTAGATTTAAATATAATATAGAATAATACAAAAACGCCTACAACACCAAGACATATCAATACAATTAAAGCAACGTTTGCTTTATAGTATTTTTCAATTTGTACGGCATAAGTATTGTTATATCGGTCAGTTAAAACAAAGGTGTAAATGCCGGTATCAGAATAGGTAAGGTCAGAATTAAGAAGATTTCCAATAGTACCAGCAATATTGCTTGACTGAGCATTTGGTTCATATGTTCCAATTGCTTTTCCATTTCGGTAAACAGTAATAAGTTTAATATCAACACCATCATAACTTTCAATACTTATCTTTTCTGTTGTCTTTCCGCCCGCTGTTCCGTTAACAAATGTTACAGAGAAAAATGATTTTTTAATGGTAAAATTAACAGTATTTGCAATTTCTATAGAGCTAGATTTAAGGTTCGTAAGTGAAGACTCTGAATTGTCGTAAAAATACAATTTTTCACCATTTACTATTTGTACTCTATAATCGCCTTCATCAACTAAGTGATAACAACTTTTTGTTGGCAAAAGAACATATGCATTGGTTAGGGGATCTTTTTTGTATACCAATAGTTCTTCATATTCTTCATGATTATTTAAAGAGTAAGCTTGATACATATTGTCCATAATTGTAAATTGAATAGAGTCTATTTCGTTACCATTAGCATCAGTAATATAAATATACCAAGAGCCATACATAGGAATTTTTAATTCTTCATCACGATAAAGAGAAAGAGCAATATCATTTGAAAATTCCCAGGTTTCGTTTGTCGTTGTGTTTACAAGATGAACTTTTTGTCCTTCGTTTATTTTTGCGTAGACAGTTGCATAGTTCTGGGTGATCATGTAATTAGTAATAGAGAAGGTGTTGCCGTTAATATCGGTGCTAACTACATTTAATGATGGTCCAGCAATAGAAAAATTAAATTTTAAGTAATAGTGTGAAACCGCAGAATATGCGGTATTTTTTACTTCATTTACAATGGTTTGACAATACTCGTAATTAGGAAAGACCGAAATTTCTAGGGTGTAATCACCATTTTTTATAAATTCAATTTCTGATAATTCTTTTAAAGTATAAAAGTTGTCATATACTTTGTTGTTATAAGTTACCCTTACATAAACAGGTATGCAACTTTCATAATACTCTTCGTCAACATAAATTTTTGGAGCGTAATCAAGAGAAAAATCAAAGTC
This sequence comes from uncultured Eubacteriales bacterium, assembly GCA_905187655.1. Taxonomy (GTDB): domain Bacteria; phylum Bacillota; class Clostridia; order Christensenellales; family UBA1242; genus UMGS1908. Next base: position 15,263 of record CAJJIV010000008.1, read on the forward strand.
ATAATCTGATGTGATTGCAGAAACAAAAGTATCATTTTCTATTTTACCAACTTTTATGTGGTCGGTAAATTCTTTCGTTGCAATCTGACCCGATGAATTAATTTTTTTACCTGAATAAATTAAATTGAAGTTAAACGAATAGAAAGAATTAAAGTCTTTAATAGATGCAAATTTGCCTTCTTTTCTAGTGTCGTATCTTACAACAATGTTACGAGCCACATTTAAATCGCTTCTTTCGCTATCTGGTCGCACTAAAGTAATATCATTAGAAGAGGTAGAAGAGATAAACCCACTAGAATTTAATCCGGCAAGACTATTATCTTCATAAGTGATAATATAATCTAATTTATTCCCAGAAGTTGCAAGGGTGGTTGTATCTACATTTACATAAATTGGGCTACCATTTACAAGTGTGCTATTTAAGCAGTTTAAAATATAGTTAAAGTTGTTGTTATAATTGCTTGTAGTTAAATAAATACCAAAGTCAAGCAAATTGTTAGATGGGTTAATAGGTACAACTGTTATTATTTTAAAACACAAAATGCTATCATTTAAAACGGTTCGCTTAGAATCTTCTAATGCAAATTTTACATTAAAGACTGAATGTTCTTTTACGTTAATAGAATACCTAAAACAACTTTCTTCTTTCTCTAATTCATATTCTGTTTCGGTTACAAAATCGGTATTAGTATTGTTGCGTGTATTTTCCTTAATTGAAAGTGACACTAAACTAATGCAGTCTTTTTTATCGCTATCTGAAATATTTGATGCGTAGGCGGCGCCGGCACTTTTAATAGGATATACACAATCATCGCTTACTTCAATTTTTAATGAAACAGCATCATTAAACAAAAAGTAATTTCTTATATTGCCCAAAGAATCTTCGGCAAGAGTCCCAAAACTATAATTACTGTCTTCAGAACTTGTTGTAAGTTTTCCAGAATTGGTAAAGTTATTGTATTCATAGAATGAAGTTTTAAATGCGTTGTTAATTACAATTACATTAAATGAACTTGCAGTTCCTTGACCTGAGAAAAATTCAACCTTTACTCTTCCAAAAGTATTCTCTGCAATTGTCCAGTTAAATAAATTTGTAGTTTTGTCTATGCCTGGGCTAAAGTAAGTACCATTACAAGTGAAAGAAACCCCATAAAGTTTAGTGTTAAATTTCAGCGGTTGAACAATTTCTTCAAAACCATTTCCAACGATATAATAGTCGTTGTCAATTTTTATAATTTTGTTGTCAGTGTTGCTTGATTCTACAGCTGTGAAATTTATGGCAGGTGAGAAGAAGTAATTGGTTGAATAAATTGTTTCAGAATTTTTATACTTATAAGTCACATAATAGTCGGCTGTGCGCGTAAAGTAATATTGTGCAGAACTGGTTGTGCTTGAAACAATTGAAGTGCCAAGTTCATCTTGTTCAACATCAAAAGTAATATTACCTATTTTTTGTTTAATGCTAATATCTTCAATACCACCATTAAGGCTACCATTAAGTGAAATCACAAAATAAGATACCATTTGTGAATTGTCTGCGCCTAATGATTCAGTAAAAGTAATGGCTCCATTAGTTTCTGATTTTGATATGGCATTTGTTGCAGGTGTTGTAACTTCGGCAGATGACCCTGATGTCATATATTCATTACAATTAAATGGGGTAATAAGGCTCCCAAGTATAAGCAATGTTAAAACACTGCAAATTGTTAGACTTATTTTTATCCAAAAATTTTTCATTAGATTAAACTCCAAATATATAGGTAAAATTTTTACTGCTTTCGACAATATTATGTGTATTTTAATTATATAATATTAAAAAATCTTAGGCAAACAAAAAGGATGCATTTCATAAAAAAATGCAAGAAAACTTTTTCTCGCATTTTTAGGTAAATTAGTAATTAGCTGTTTAAAACCTTTCGGTTTCTTTCTTTTATATCATAAAAGACTTCTTCTTCATTAAGTCTTCTTCCAGGAATATAAGGCATATCCATTTGTCCAATTTTGTAAATATTAGGAATTTTAAAATAAGGAATCATATTAGAATTAACGGGATTATATCCAAATACTTTTACAATTATATTGCCTTGTTTCAGCTTGTCTAGATCGGAAGGGAACATAAGTGGTCGACTTTGCAGTTGTGTGCTTGTCCCAGTGCTTGAACCGCCATCTTTACTGCCTTCGTTTTTAGACTTAGAACTAACTTTAATTTGGTAGTTGCCAAGTTCTTTACTGAATGCTTCGCGAGTTTCCTGAGAAGGAGTTCCAAGGAAAATTCTGGTATTACAGTTGTCCATAACAATGTTTGCAGTGCCTTTGCCGTAAACATTTTCAAGTTGGGCATATGATTGAATAATCATATTTAAGTAAATCTTTCTTGATCTTGCAACGGTAATCATTTTTTCAAGTTTACTTACTGCTGGCATATTTGCAAATTCATCCATGATATAAAACATTGGGCGTTTTAACGATGCTGGTCTAGATTTACTTTTATCGTTGCTAACGACTTCGTTTTCACGGGCCTTTTTAACAAATTCCTTGTAACTTTGCGTTATACAAACACTTGCAAGACCATATCTTGTTTCCTTTTCGTCTGGAATCTTAATGAAAAAGGCGGTTGGTTTTTCATCAAAGGTGCTAAAATCTATTTCATTTTTACTTGTTAAGTAGCAAATACCATTATCTGAAAATAACGCAAGTTTTTGATTCAGGGTCGACATATAAGAATCTCTGGTTTGTTTTGCATTGCTGTAAACAATGTGTGAACAAAGTTGCACCGTTTTAGAAAGTGGGCTTCTGCCACTAAAATAATCTTTTACAAACTCCATATCGTTTTCTTTGTTCATTGCAATTTTATACATATTGTAAAAATTGTATCTTTCTCTTGTCATACCAAGTTGAGGATTTTCGCTATCTTCTAACATGGCAATTAAAACTGCCATCATATAATCTCTGGCACCTTGTTCCCAGGACGCATTTTTTTGGTCGGTAATAGGGCATAGTGCTGTGGCTATATCGTTTATGTCATCAAAACATTCATCTTTAATTTTTGTTTTTTCAACTTCCACTTCAATAAAGGCATCTCTTAAACTTGCAAATGCCTTACCGTCAAATTCATACCATTCAGCATTATTTATTTCGCCTACTTTAATAAGGTCATATTGTTTAACATCATCGTTTGTATGTTTTAAAATTTCTTCTTCAAGATGTAATTGGCGTTGATAGTTGTCGAAAATGTTTTCTAGCGGATTCCACCTTAAAGAGTTGTATGGGTTCATCATGTCTAAAATTTTAACATCGTATCCAGAATTGACTAGCTTTTGACTATGATGTGTAAAAAGTTCGCCTTTAGGGTCTGTTATGAACATACAAGGTTTATTTTTTAATTGCGACAAAATTTGAATTGTAGGTTCAACAAAGCACACGCCTTTACCAACACCAGTTGTACCAACAACCAATGCGTGATAGTTGGGGGTAAAATGTATTTTAATATCATTTGACCCTTTTAAGACCGATCTAAAAGGAATGCCTTCATGAGAAAAGGAAGGAAGGGCAGACCATAAACAATTTTTAAAAGATTTGTCAAGTTCAGTCTTTTCAAGCCAGTGCACGTTTTCTAGATCATCTTGACCTTTAAGGTCTCCACTGTCACTATTTTTCTTAGAGGAAGTGAAATACAATAATAAGCAAATGATACCTATACCTAAGGTCACAACAAACCAACTGTTAGTTGTTTCATTTCCAATGTAATTAACTAGGTCATACACTGTATCGTGTGCAATAGTATGGTCGGTAAACATAGTAATAACAATTGCCATTGCGTAACAGAATGGAACTCCTATTGCGCATATCACGATTAACGTTATTAGTGTACTTTTAAAATCAGTTTTCTTTGCCATATTTACCTCTAAATAATTAAAGATTACATCATTATATCATATTTTCTTTGCATTCCAAATAAAAAGAAGGGTTTAACTTGATTTTTAGATTTTATATTTTTTGTCAAAATTTTAAAAATTGTGTTCGTTTTGGTAGACTTGGAATAAAAAAATATGATATATTTACACTAAGAATAAGTAAGGGAGTTATTAAATGACTACGCTACTAAACATGATTTTTAAATTTAAGTCGTTACTAGCAGATTCTGCAAACACCACTGATGCTGATTACAATTCTTCAGTTAGTCCTATATATGAGTTTTTAGATACTTTTGGTCCATATCTTATCGGTGTGCTTACCGGTGTTGCTGTTATATATTGTGTAGTACTAGGAGTTGGGTATGCTAAGGCTGAAGAAAGCAAGGATAGAGAAGTTGCAAAAAAGAAACTTATTAGTGCAGCAATAAGTTTTGGATTGGTTATTTTGTTAATAGTACTTTTGTATGCGTTGCGTGGCACATTTGTGGAACTTATGAATAAGAATGACTAAGTTTATTAAATTGCAAATTTTTATCGTTTTTTGTTTGGAGTAATTAATTTTAGTGTGGTATAATGCACTTAAGTTATAAAATTTTAGGAGGAAATTCAATGAACTTTTTAAAACTTTTAGCAGATTCAGGTATTGAAGGGGCAACCGCAGGAGTGGAAGATTTAGCAAATCAATTAAGTGGTGTTTTTAAGAATATCATGGGCGTTGTTATGCCAATAGTTTTCACCGTTGTTACTGCATTGGGTGTTTTCTTTAGCATTAAGTTGGGTATTGAATATGCAAAGACTGAAAAGACCGAGCAAAGAGAAGAAGCTAAAAAGCGTTTAATTGGCGCAATCGTTGGTTTTGGTATTGGTATAGTTGCTGCTGCAATTATGTGGTTCTTGTTCCAAAACGACACAATCGTTAACGCACTATTCTCTACAAAATAATTCAGTAGTTAAAGTATCTTTTTTTTAAATTCACTCTAGTCACATTATAGTGTGACTAGGGTGTTTTTTTGTTGTAAACAAAGATTATACTAACTTAAAAAAGAATATATAACAAGGTTTAAATTGTTTGGCATATAGGAAGTTGTATGGTAAAATATTTTATATAAAAACTACAATATAAAATAATT
>CAJJIV010000009.1 GCA_905187655.1 uncultured Eubacteriales bacterium
GTTTTTGGGAACAAAGAAAATAAAATTAATTCAGAGCCAGTAGCAAATGCAATTGCTAAATATTTTTCTTGTGTAGTATTAAATTTAAAAGATGTGCCAACAATTACAATAAATAAAAAAGTTGAAGATTCTAAAATTAACTTTAATATCCTAAAAGATTTTTTAATTATTTCAAACCAAAATAAAAAAAGTAATTGATTTTCTATTGCGGTTGCTTTATAATTAAATAAATTTTAATATGAATTGACTAAATATAAAGGTGCGGAAAATTATGAAAAAAAGATTAATTTCAATAATTGCAAGTGTTTGCTTAATTGTTTGCTCGGTTTTTACGTTTGTGGGTTGTGATTTATATCACGATAACAATAGCAGATACTATAAAGAAGTGGTTGCTAAGGTTGGCGATGAGGAAATAACAAGAAATGAAGTTTTAACGATGTTTAACTATTACTATTACACAAACTATTATTATTACTATGGATATAGTGAAGATGATGTTTATGAAATGGTTTTAGAAGCATTAATAAAGAATAAAATAAAAGTTATAGAAGCTAAAAAGATACCTGAACTTGCTTTAACAGAAGAAGATAAAACAAGAATATGGCAGTCTGTTTTTGAATATGTAGATAGTCAAATAGATTCAATTGAAACTGAGATAAGAACAACTCTTGGCGTAGAAGAAGAAGCGGAAGAAGAGAAGTCAACTACCGATTATAAAACGTATTCAGATGAATATGTAAAAACAATTCCAGGACAAGAAGCTGAAGAGCCAATTACCATTAAAACTAAGGAAGAGTTTTTAAAAGACTTAACAGCCAGTGTTGACAAGAATGTCGACTATTACAAATATTTGGCATATAGAAAATATCTTTCACAGTTAAAACGAAGTGCAGAAATTTATGAAAAAAATCCAGGCACAACCGAACAAATTTTTGATAAAGAATTGCAAAGATTATATGATTATTACGAAGAAAGTCGTATAGTTACAAAATACAACAACTATTGTAAGTCTAAATTAAATATTACCAATGAGCAGATAGAACAAAAATACATCGAACTTTTAAACACTCAAAAACAGAACTTTGATATAGGGAGTAATTATAATAAAACCATTACTAGCAGTTCAAATGAAGATCTAATTTTATATAACAAAAGCAGTGACCATTTTTATGTTCAACAAATTTTGTTAAAGTATGCAGATTATAATGATGACCTAAGAACAAGTGAATACTTAAAAGGTTTAGATAGTTACTCTTCAAGTTCATCTTCTTCACTAGAAAATGATTTTGTAAAAGAATATCAGGAAGAAAGAGAAAAGTATGCTCTTGGGGAGGGTAACCTAAATATGGATTACATTAACCCTGATACTGGTCATACAAATGAAGATAACGATGGAAATGAACTTACCTTTACTTTTGCTGAATTTGATGGAATGATAGCCGATTTACAAGCAAAATATGACAGTGGTTTATTATCAGATTCAGAATTTATTAAGGGGTTTTATAAATTAAAATTTGAATTTAGTAAAGATTCCAATGTGACAGACTTGACAAAACTTTCAAATCAATATGGATACTGCCTATCTACTAATAGTGCAGATAGCAATAGCTATGTTACTGAGTTTTCCGATTGTGCTTATGAAACCTACAACGAATTTAAAAATGGAAATCTTAAAATTACAAGATGCATAACGGACTTTGGTGTTCATTATTTGTTATGCACAAACACAACAACAGCTGGCGAGAAAGGATTAGATTATCAATATTCACCAGTAACAAATGAAACAGTAGGTGATTACATTTATGAGTTGCTTGTTACCGAAGCACTTAGTAACTGTATAAGCGAAGTAGAATCTTCTCTTTATAATAAATATCAAAATAGTGGACTTATTGAAATAAAATTTGATAATTACAAAGATGTCCTATAAGATTTGCAAATTTTAACAAGACCCCCTAAATAGGGTCTTGTTTTTTATTTTGTAAAATTTTTAAATTTCAAGTAAAACAATTGAAAAATATAAAATCTAGGTGTAGAATTAATATAGAACATATGTTTGATATAAAGGTGTCAAGATGTCGGTTATTCTCCATTCAGATTTAAATAATTTTTATGCCAGTTGTGAGTGCTTGCTTAATCCAGCACTTGCAGGCAAGCCTGTTGCTGTTTGTGGCAAAGTAAGTGAGCGACATGGAATTGTTCTTGCAAAAAATTATTTAGCAAAGGCACAAGGTATAAAAACTGGTATGACAGTTATAGAGGCTAGGTCAAAATCTAAAGATATTGTTTTTGTTGAACCGCATCATGACATATATATGTATTATTCACAAAAAGTTAAAAATATTTATAGGCAATATACTGATAAAATTGAATCTTTTGGAATAGATGAAGCGTGGCTAGATGTAACTGAAAGTGTTAAGGCTTTTGGTGATGGTGAAAAAATTGCACAGGAGATAAGAAGGCGTGTTAAAGAAGAAATTGGACTTACTGTATCAATAGGAGTTAGTTTTAATAAAACCTTTGCAAAACTTGGTTCAGACCTAAAAAAGCCAGATGCCGTGTCTGTTATTTCAAAACAGAATTACAAAGATGTTGTTTGGAAATTGCCAGTAGAAAGTTTATTGGGTGTGGGTAAGGCAACAACCAGTAAACTTAATAAAATAGGAATATGGACAATAGGTTCACTTGCCAAATTTGACATTAGAATAATAAAAGATAAACTTGGTAAATGTGGTGAGCAAATTTGGAATTGGGCAAATGGAGAAGATTTTGACCCTGTAAAAAAAGACAACGAATTTGAAGAAGTCAAGTCGGTTGGAAATAGTACCACTTTTTATCGAGATATAGATGATTATAACGACATAGTTACATTAATTTGTATGTTGTCTGAAAGTGTTGTTTACCGAATGAAAAAATACAATGTAGGATATGCAAAGACATTGCATTTGTCTTTGATTACTAATGATTTGTCTCATTATGGAATGCAAAGTGCATTTACAAACCCAACTATGTCTTCAAATGACTTAATAGCACTTGCAACTAAAATATATAGAGACAACTTTGTCTCTCTTGGAAAAATAAGGGGTATAGGTGTGTCGGTTTCAAACTTCATAAAAGAAGAACAATTGCTAATAACAACCATGCAACAGCAACGGGATAAAAATGAACATATAGATAAGGCCATAGAATCGCTTAGATCAAGATATGGGAATTCTTCAATAAAACGAGGCCTTTTACTTTTTGATAAGAGATTTGACCAAATTGAAATAAATGGTGCCAATATAACAGCCCAAAACTTAGGCCTTCAATCTACTTCAATCCACCAAACGTAATCATTTAAAAATAAATATCGTTCTTGACCATTAAAGACGCAAGTATATCTTGTTCCAACTCCGCCACCTTTTAAACTTGCCATTGGTCGGCGATCAATTATTTTGTCTATAAAATATTTTTTACCATTGTCCCAAATTATATAAAGTGGAAACACTTTACCATCTTTGGTAAACTCGGCAACAACATCTAATTGCTTTATCATAGTTGTATTATTTGAAAAAAATTAGCAAACTATACTTTAATTGTTTTTGAAAATACCTGCAATATGATATAATACAAAAGTGAGATAACAATTAAGGTGAAGAATGTTTAAATTAAGAAAATATCTGGCGCAATACAAGGGGTTGCTAGTTCTGGGCCCAGTATGTAAAGCACTAGAAACGGTATCAGATATTATTACCCCATACTTAATGGCGATGGTTATTGATATAGGTATATCTAATAACGATACACGCTTTATATACATTATGTGTGGAATAATTGTAGTAATAAACTTATTAAGTTTTGTATTTACTGTTGTGTGTCAAAAGTGTTCTTCGGTAGTACAAATGGGTGTGTGTAAAAACATAAGAAAAGATATGTTTGCTCATATAAATACACTTTCGCATGCAGAATTAGATAAATTTTCAACGGTGACACTAACAAACAGAATGGTACACGATGTAGACCAGGTTGGTACTGCTGTTGGTATTACTATACGTAATATTTCCAGGGCGCCATTTTTAGCCATTGGGTCATTTATTATGGTTTGCATGATAAATGTTAAATTGTCATTGATATTTTTGGCACTTATGCCAATAATTCTTTTTGTAGTGTTATTTATAATGAACAAAAACAGTCCCAAGTATAGCGACTTAAAGGTTAAATTGGACAATGTTACAAATGTTGCTCGTGACAATTTGGATAGTGTAAGGGTTGTTAGAGCATTTAATAAGCAAGCCTATGAAAGTGAAAGGTTTACTAAATCCAATAAAGAGTTCACCTCTGTAAATATGAGCATCGCAAAAACTGCTTCATTATTGCAACCATTAATTAGTATGCTAGTAAACTTTGGTATAATTGCAATTATTTGGATTGGGGGAATTCAAGTTAACGTAGGAAACATAACAACAGGTAACTTGTTGGCTTTTGTTAACTATTTAACAACCATTTCTGCGGCACTTGTTGTAATTGCAAGAATGATAATTATTTATACTCGTACTGGTGCATCTACAAAAAGAATAAAGGAAGTATTTAACACGACAAATTCAATAGAAAATCCTAAACGTGTGGTAGATGTAAACTTTGAAGATGCACTTGGCAAAATTGAATTTAAAAATGTTAACTTTTCATATAATAATGCTAAAAACGTTGTTAACGACTTATCTGTTGTAATTAATCCGGGAGATGTTGCTGGTATTATTGGTGGTACTGGCTCAGGAAAGTCCTCTATAGTTAATTTAATACCAAGATTTTACGATGTTAAAAGTGGCGAAGTGCTAATTGATGACATCAATGTTAAAAAATATGATTTAAAAGTTTTAAGAAAAATCGTTGGAATAGTTCCACAAAACCCAGTTCTGTTTGAAGGTACCTTGCGAGAAAATATGCAATGGCGAAAAGAAGATGCAACCGATGAAGAAATTATAAAAGCATTAAAAATTGCACAAGCATATGACTTTGTGAAAGAATTACCAGACTTTTTAGACCATAAAGTTTTGCGTGGAGGAACAAACTTTTCGGGTGGTCAACGTCAAAGATTAACTATTGCACGTGCATTAGTAGGTTCTCCAAAAATTATAATTTTAGATGATTCTAGTTCAGCACTTGACTTTGCTACTGATGCTGCCCTAAGAAAGGCTATTTCTTCTAATCTTTACAATAGCACGGTTGTACTTGTTTCTCAGCGTGCAACAACATTAATGAATGCAAATGTAATAATAGTTATCGATAATGGTGATATTGTGGGTATTGGCACACATGAAAAATTATTAAAGACTTGCACTGTTTATCAGGAAATTTATTACTCACAAAACCCTGAGGAGAAAAAAGAAAACTCTAAAAAGAAAGTTAGTGGGGGTGAAGTGTAATGAAAAACAGTAAAGAAAAAAAGATTCCACTTTCTCGTCCACATCTATCCAAACAAGAGAAAAAACAAAAACAAACCGAAGAGAAAAGTCTGTTTACTTCTGCACTAAAACACTCGGGTGAATATAAGCAATATGTTATTTGGGCACTTGTGTTTATGGTAATAGGCAACATTTTGGATTTGTTAGTTCCTATTTATATTGGTAAATGCGTAGATTGTATTATTGGTGTTGGTAATGTTGATTTTTCTAGACTAACAATCAACATCGTAATAATGGTTGTTATAGCCTTAGTTAATTTATTGTTTACATGGTTATATAATTTGTATGCTAATATTTATTGTTATAAAACTAGCGAACATATAAGAAAAATGTTCTTTAAAAAAATAAATAGTGTTCCAATTAAGTTTATAGATGGAACCACGCATGGTGACCTTCTAAATAGAATGGTCAATGATGTAGAAATTGTTACCGATGGTCTGGTAGAAGCAATAATTTCTATTTCTTCAGGTATTTTTACAATTGTTGGGACACTAATTTGCATGGTATTGTTAAATGTTCAATTGGCAATAATAATTGCAATAATAACTCCGGCATCATTAATTTCTGCGTATATTATTGCGAAAAAAACTAATACATTATTTGTTGCACAAGCGAAAACGACAGGAGATATGAGTGGTTATCTTGAAGAAATAATTGGTAGTCAACGAGTTGTTAAGGCTTTTAATCATGAAGAACAAAGTAAAGAGAACTTTAAGGAAATAAATGATGAATTAACAGTTGTTTCAGAGCGGGCAAAGTTTTATTCTTTTTTAGCTCCGCCGTTCACACGATTTATTAATGGTTTTGTATATGTAATAGTTGGATTTTTTGGCGCTTTGTCGGCTCTTAAAGGAAAAATTAGTATTGGAACAATAAGTAGTTTTTTGTCTTATGCCAATTCTTACGGAAAGCCATTTGATGAATTGTCAAGTGAAATTACCGAGTTGCAGGCGGCATTTGCATCTGCAAAGCGTATCTTTGCTGTTTTAGATGAACCAGATGAGGTGTCTGATGCTGGAAATAAGGAATTATCCTTCTGTGATGGAAGCGTAAAAATAGATAATATAAGTTTTTCTTATAATCCAAAAACTGAATTAATTAAAGGTTTTAATTTAGATGTTAAACCGGGTCAAAAAATTGCAATTGTTGGACCAACTGGTTGTGGAAAAACAACATTTATTAACTTGCTAATGCGTTTTTATGACATAACCGATGGAACAATCTATGTTTCAGGAGAAGATATAAGAACGGTTACAAGAGCGAGTCTTAGAACAAAGTACGGAATGGTTTTGCAAGAAAGTTGGCTATTCTATGGCACAATTAAAGACAACATTGCTTATGGAAACCAAAATGCTAGTATGGAAGAAATTATAGAAGCGGCTAAAATGGCAGGTGCACACGATTTTATTGAAAAACTTCCAAATAAATATAACACCTTGGTTACCGAAGGTGGGAATAATATAAGTCAAGGACAGAAACAGTTAATTTGTATTGCAAGAATAATGTTAATTAAACCTCCTATGTTAATATTAGATGAGGCAACTAGTAACATCGATACCCGAACGGAAATGAAAATACAAGAGGCTTTTGCAAAAATTATGGAAGGCAGGACAAGCTTTATAGTTGCTCATAGACTTTCTACAATAAAAAATGCCGACATAATTTTGGTTATGAACAAAGGCAATATAATAGAACAGGGTAATCACGAAGAGTTATTAAAGAAAAAAGGATTTTATTATAACTTGTATAATAGTCAATTTGTGCGAATGAAAAAAGTGTAAAGCATAAAAGGTATAATTTTGTAAAAAAGTGAAATAATTAAAAAAGTTTCCGAAAGATAATTTCGGAAACTTTTTGTTTTTTTATTAAAAGGTGTTGACTTTTTTTTGCGGATATAGTAAAATACTTGGGTATAAAAATGGTAAATTGTGGGCTTACCGCTTTTTATCGGCAGACACAATTTACATTACAACTTAATATAAGATTCGTGTTGCTAAAGATTTCTTAGCCAAGTGTGGATCGATCTCTCCATCAACAAGTTTATGATACAGCAGACACGTTTCCAAAGTCAAGCGATTTTCACAAAATTTTTAAAGGGGATTTAGAAATGGCAATTAAAGTTGAAAAGAAAATGTATGGAAGAAACGAAAGGCAAACTTTTGGGAACATTAAAGAAGTAGTTGATATTCCATATTTGGTGGAGATCCAAAAAGACTCATTTAATTCCTTCATTACTACTGGTATAAAAGAAGTACTGAAGGATTTTTCGCCTATTAGCGATTCTGACAACGTTAATAGAGAAGAAGGTGAGGATAAGGATAGCAGAATAGAACTATACTTTTTGGACCACACAATTAGTGGAACTCCAAAGTGGTCGCAAAGGGAATGCAAAATGCGTGATGCGACATATTCTTTGCCACTAAAGGTAAAAGTAAGGCTTGTTTACAAAGAAACGGGAGAGGTTGTAGACCAAGAAGTTTACATGGGTGATATACCTATGATGACAGATAGCGGTTCGTTTATTATCAACGGTGCTGAAAGAGCTATTGTCAGCCAACTTGTAAGAAGCCCAGGTGTCTATTGTAAAAAGGGATTAAACAAAACAGGAAACTTTGTTATTGAAACAGCGATTATGCCTGCTCGTGGCGCGTGGATTGAATTTGAAGAAGATACCAATGGTGTTCTTTGGGTCCACATTGATCGAACAAGAAAACTTGTTGCAACAATTTTGCTAAGAGGTCTTGGCATAGGTTCTGACGAAGAAATTTTAGCATTGTTTGATAATCATCCAGTAATTCAAAAAACTATTGAAAAAGATGTAACCAAAAGTGAAGAAGAAGCACTTGTTGAATTGTCTAAAAGACTTAGACCAGGTGAAGTTCTTAACCTTAAGGCAATAAAGAAATATATAACCAATTTGTTCTATAACCCACGAAGATATGATGTTTCAAGAGTGGGCAGGTATAAGTATAACCAAAAATTATCACTAGCAAATCGTATTGAAAATTTAGTTTGTGCTAAAGATGTTGTACTAGATGGCAAGAAACTATTTAGTGCTGGCGAAAAGTTTGATTTAGAAACTGCATGGAAGATACAGAATGCTGGTGTTAACGAAGTTTATGTAAAAACAAAAAATGGTGACTTTAAGGTAGTAGGTAACAATCGTGTTGAACTAGACAAGTACATGGGTATTAACCCAGAAGAAGTGGATATTAAGGAAATGGTTCACACTCCTACACTGCATGAAGTAATTAAAGATTGCAAGTCTATTGAAGATAAAAAACGTGCAATTGAATCTAATGCTGATATTTTAATTTCTAGACATGTTGTTCTTGATGATATAATTTCAGCTATTAATTATCACTTGTCTTTATCTGAAGGAATTGGCAACTATGATGATGTAGACCACTTAGGTAACAGAAGAGTTAAAACCGTTGGTGAATTACTACAAAACCAATTCTTTATTGGTATGGCAAGGCTTGAAAGAGTAATAAGAGAAAGAATGCAGGTGCAAAATTTAAGTGAAGTTAGTCCAAGTTCTCTTATTAATGTAAGACCAGTGAGTTCAGCTATTAGAGAATTCTTTGGTTCTTCTCAGATGTCACAATTTATGGAGCAAACAAATCCAATTGCATCCTTAACACATAAAAGAAAACTTACAACACTTGGACCTGGCGGTTTAAGCCGTGAAAGAGCTGGCTTTGATGTGCGTGATGTCCACTATACTCATTATGGTAGACTTTGTCCTAACGAAACTCCTGAAGGACAGAACATCGGTTTAATAAACTCTCTTGCAACTTATGCAAAGATTAATAAATATGGTTTCTTAGAAGCTCCTTATCGCAAAGTGGATAAAGCAACCGGAAGAGTCACTAACGAAGTTCATTATATGACAGCAGATCAAGAAGACAGATACATTGTTGCTCAGGCTAACGAACCTCTTAATGAAGATGGTACTTTTAAGAACAAGCGTGTAATTTGCCGTAACAAAGAAGATATAGTTGAAAAGAATGCATTTGATGTAGATTACATGGATGTATCACCAAAACAGCTTTTCTCTGTTGCAACAACATTGATTCCATTTCTTGGCAGTAACGACTCCGTTCGTGCGCTTACTGCATCAAACATGCAACGACAGGCCGTTCCTCTTTTAAAGACTGAGGCTCCAATTGTCGCCACTGGTATGGAACACAAAATTGCAGTAGACAGTGGTGCGGTTATTGTAGCTAAAAATGATGGTGTTGTTTCTTATGTATCAAGCGACAAAATCATTATAAAGGCAAAAGATGGCACCGAAGAAGAATATATTTTAACAGGTTATGAACGTTCTAACCATGGCACTTGTATGAAACAAAAACCAATTGTAAATCATGGTGAAAATGTTAAAAAGGGAGATGTTATAGCAGATGGCCCAGCAACAAGTGGTGGTGAACTTTCGGTAGGTAAAAACATTCTTATTGCTTATATGCCTTGGGAAGGCTACAACTTTGAAGATGCTGTGCTAATTAGCGATGAACTTGTTAAAAATGATGTATTAACTTCGGTTCATATAGAGGAATATGAATTAGATTGCCGTGATACAAAACTAGGACCTGAAGATATTACTCGTGATATTCCAAATGTTGGCGATGATGCACTAAAAGACCTAGATGAAAATGGTATTATTAGAATTGGTGCTGAAGTTGTTCCTGGGGACATTCTTGTTGGTAAGGTTACTCCAAAGGGTGAAACTGAACTTACACCAGAAGAGAGATTGTTAAGAGCAATTTTTGGTGAAAAAGCAAGAGAAGTACGTGATACAAGTTTAAGAGTTCAACATGGTGAAGGCGGTATTGTTGTAGATGTTAAAGTGTTAACTCGTGAAAACAAAGATGAACTTGCAACAGGTGTTAATAAATTAGTAAGAGTATATATAGCTCAAAAGAGAAAAATGTCTGTCGGTGATAAAATGTCTGGTAGACATGGTAACAAAGGTGTTGTATCAAGGATTTTACCACAAGCTGATATGCCATTTTTGGCCGATGGTACTCCAATTCAGATACTATTGAACCCAATGGGTGTGCCTTCTCGTATGAACCTAGGACAGTTGCTTGAAGTTCACTTGGGTATGGCTGCAAAAACAATAAATTGGAAAGTGGCTACCCCAGTATTTGACTGTGCAACCGATAAAGAAATTCAAGAATTATTGGTTCAAAACGGACTTCGTCCTGATGGCAAAGTTGACTTATATGATGGAAGAACTGGTGAAAAGTTCCCTAATCCAATAACTGTTGGTATTATGTATATGTTAAAACTTCATCATTTAGTAGATGATAAAATGCATGCTCGTTCAACTGGTCCATACTCACTAGTAACTCAGCAACCACT
This sequence comes from uncultured Eubacteriales bacterium, assembly GCA_905187655.1. Taxonomy (GTDB): domain Bacteria; phylum Bacillota; class Clostridia; order Christensenellales; family UBA1242; genus UMGS1908. The sequence goes on from CAJJIV010000009.1 coordinate 10,806, forward strand.
TGGTGGTAAAACTCAGTTCGGTGGACAGAGATTTGGTGAAATGGAAGTTTGGACACTAGAAGCATATGGTGCGGCAAACGTTTTACAAGAAATGCTTACAGTTAAGTCTGATGATATTGTTGGTAGAACCAAGACCTATGAAAGCATAGTAAGGTCAGAAAATGTTGCTCAACCTGGTATCCCTGAAGCATTTAAAGTGTTAATAAAGGAATTACAAGGTTTGGCACTAGATGTTAAAGTATTAACAGAAGATAAAGAAGAAATTGGCTTACGAGAACTTGTAGAAGATGATGATGACGATATTAGACCATTACACCGTGAACAAGAAAACAAAGAAGAAGTAGATCTTGATCTTGGTTCTGAAAGTGAAAGCATAGACCTAGACCAAACACAAGAAACAAATAACAACGATAATGATGACGATTTGTTTGATTTTGATGACGAGTTTTAAAAAATCTAAAAGACAAAATCTATTTATGGGGAGAATAAAATGTTTGAATTAAACAATTTTGATGCTATGCAAGTTGGTATTGCAAGTCCAGAAAAGATTAGAGAATGGTCTTATGGTGAAGTAACCAAGCCAGAAACCATTAACTATCGTACCCAAAAACCAGAACGAGATGGTTTGTTCTGTGAGAGAATATTTGGACCTACCAAGGACTGGGAGTGTTATTGCGGTAAATATAAAAGAATTCGTTACAAAGGTGTTATTTGTGACAAGTGCGGAGTAGAAGTTACTCGCTCTAAAGTAAGAAGAGATAGAATGGGACACATTGAACTTGTGTCCCCAGTATCGCACATATGGTACTTTAAAGGTGTTCCTTCAAGAATTGGTATGGTCTTAGATCTATCAATCAAACAATTGGAACAAGTTCTATATTTCACTGCATTCATTGTTACAGACCCAGGCGAAACACACCTTGAATATAAGCAAATTCTAAACGATAGAGAATATCGTGAGGCGATTGAACAATATGGATCAAAAGCATTTAAGGCTGGCATGGGTGCTGAAGCAATAAAGGAGCTTTTATCTCAAGTTGATGTAGAAAAAGAATGTGCCGAACTAAAAGAAATAGTTTCCACATGTAAAGGGCAAAGAAAATTAAAAGCATCAAAAAAATTAGAAATAATGGAAGCATTTAGGGTTAACAAAACAAAACCTCAATGGATGATTCTAGATGTTATTCCTGTAATTCCACCAGAACTAAGACCAATGGTTCCTCTAGACGGTGGAAGATTTGCAACAACAGACTTAAACGATTTATATCGTAGAGTAATTAACCGAAACAACAGACTTAAGAAATTAATGGATCTTGGTGCTCCTGACATTATTATTAGAAATGAAAAAAGAATGCTACAGGAAGCCGTTGATGCATTAATTGACAATGGCAGAAGAGGTAAGCCAATTAATGGTGCTGGAAATCGTGAACTTAAATCACTTTCTGGATTACTAAGAGGTAAGCAAGGTAGATTCCGTCAAAACCTTCTTGGTAAGCGTGTTGACTATTCAGGTCGTTCAGTTATTGTCGTTGGTCCTGAACTTAAATTATATCAATGTGGTGTTCCAAAAGAAATGGCGCTAGAACTATTTAAGCCATTTGTAATGAAACGACTAGTAGATTTGAATCAGGCACATAATATTAAGAGTGCAAAAAGATTGGTTGAAAGAGCAAGGCCGGTAGTTTGGGATGTTCTTGATGATGTTATTAAAGATCACCCAGTGCTATTAAACCGTGCGCCTACACTTCATAGACTTGGTATTCAAGCGTTTGAACCGGTATTAATTGAAGGACATGCCATCAAATTGCATCCATTAACCTGTCAAGCATTTAATGCGGACTTCGATGGTGACCAGATGGCTATTCATGTTCCATTAAGCATAGATGCACAAGCAGAAGCAAGATTTTTAATGATTGCATCAAACAATATCTTAAAACCTTCTGATGGTGAACCAATCGCAACTCCATCACAGGATATGATTTTAGGCAATTATTATTTAACGATGGAGAAGCAGAACGCACTTGGAACTGGTAGTTACTTTAAAGACCCAGAAGAAGCAATTTTGGCCTATAAGGCAGGACAAATAGATGTAGAAGCTCTTATTCATGTTCGTTTTACTAAGAACATAGATGGAAAGGTTTATTCAACAAGAATAGATACTACTGCAGGAAGAATCATATTTAACTCTATCATCCCGCAAGATTTAGGGTTTACCGAAAGAAAAACACCAGAAGATATGTTGAAACTAGAAATTAACTATCGTGTTGGTAAAAAGGAATTAAAGAAAATAATAAAGGCTTGTTACGATGTTCACAATGCTGGCGAAACTGCCGTTATGCTAGATAAAATTAAAGATCTTGGTTACAAATATGCAACCTTGTGTGGCTTAACTCTTGGTCTTTATGATATTGAAATTCCAAAAGAAAGACCTGCTATTATTGAAGAAGCAGATAAAGAAGCTTTAGAAGCAGATAAACAATTTAGACGTGGTTTAATTACTAAGCAAGAAAAGGAATCAAGACTAACAGAAATTTGGTCTGGGGCCATGAGCAAAATGAGTGCCATAGTTTCAAACAACTATGATTCATTTAACCCAATTAAAATGATGAGTGAGTCTGGTGCTCGTGGTTCTGCTGCTCAGATTAACCAGTTGTCAGGTATGCGTGGACTTATGAGTAGTACTTCTGGTAAACTAATTGAAGTTCCTGTAAGGTCGTGCTTTAAAAATGGTTTGTCTGTTATTGAGTACTTTATATCAACCAGAGGTGGTAGAAAAGGCCTTGTTGATAAGGCTCTTAAGACTGCGGATGCGGGTTATTTAACACGAAGACTTGTTGATGTTTCTCAAGATGTAATTGTCCGTGATGATGACTGTTTTGCTACGCTTGGAGAAAAGGTTAAGGGTATGGAAGTTTCTGCAATTTACGATGGAAACACTGTTATTGAAACCTTGGCTGATCGTATTACAGGAAGATTTGTTGTTGATGACGTTATAGATCCAACAACTGGTGAGCTTCTTGTTCCTGCCAACACAATGGTAACAAAAGAACAGGCACAATTAATAGATAATGTAGGCATAAAATCTGTTAAAATAAGAACTGTTCTAACTTGCAAGGCTAAACTTGGTATTTGTGCTAAATGTTATGGTAAGAATATGAGCACAAAGGAAGTTGTTCCTTATGGTGAAGCTGTTGGTATTATCGCTGCTCAAGCGATTGGTGAACCAGGTACACAGCTTACCATGAATGTCTTCCACGAAGGTGGTATTTCTGCCGGCGATGATATTACTCAAGGTTTGCCTAGAGTCGAAGAACTTTTCGAAGCAAGAAAACCAAAAGGTGTTGCTGTAATTTCTGAAGTTTCTGGTACTGTTAAATCTATTGATGTTCCAAAACAAGAAATTATAATTAAGACTACCGAAAACTTTGATGTAGATTATTCACTTCCTTATGGTGCAAAAATGAAAGTTGCTGTTGGCGACACCGTTGAACCAGGAACACAATTAACCGAAGGTTCAATTAACCCACACGACATTTTAAAGACAAAAGGTGTTAAGGGTGTTCAAGATTATCTAATGAAAGAAGTTCATAAGGTATACAAGAAAAATGGTGTTGATGTTAATGATAAGCACATTGAAATAATTATAAGACAAATGTTAAAGAAGGTTAGAATAGAAGACTCTGGTGACACATCAGTTTTACCAGGAGAATTATTAGACATAAGCAAGTACGAAGAACTTAATGAAAAAGCACTAAGTGAAGGATTAGAACCAGCAACTGCTAAGCGTGTGCTTCTGTCTATCACAAAAGCATCACTAGCAACCGATTCATTCTTAAGTGCGGCTTCCTTCCAAGAAACAGTAAGAGTATTAACAGATGCTGCAATTAATGGCAAAGTTGATCCACTTATCGGTCTTAAAGAAAATGTTATCATTGGTAAATTCATTCCTGCTGGTACTGGTCTTAGAAGGTATCGCGAAATGGTTCCTACTGAAGAATAATATTAAACAAATCTTATTAAAGAGTCCTAAAAATTTTAGGACTCTTTTTTTATTTACGAAACTTTTTTAACAGATTTAGAATTAGGTATAGCTGCATTAATATTAGATGCTTTGTAGATTTCATTTAAAATATTTTGCTTGCCGTTAGGAAACGAAATGGATAGAAATTTAGTTTGCATTTGTGGAATTTTCTTTATGGTATTATCTATTATTTTTTCAAAATTATTTTGAAGATTTTCTTGGTCTACTACTTCAGCAATTCCAAGCCGTTTAAAGTAGTTTGCGTTTTCAATCTGATCACCTCTTGATGCATTTTTTGGAAGTGGTATAAGTAACATGGGTTTATTTAAAGATGCTAATTCAAAAATAGTATTGCTACCGGCGCGAGAAATAACTAGGTCGCTTGCCTTAAAAAAACTTCCAATGTCATCGGTATATTCAAGTTGATGATAATTTTGATGTGAAAATTTAACTCTTTTATTTTTTCCTGTTAAGTGGAGTATGTTATATTTTGTTGCAATAGAAGGCAGTATTTTTTCGATCTGTTTATTTATTTCGCTAGAGCCAAGACTTCCACCTGTAATTAAGATTGTTTTTAAATTCGGTTTTAGTTTATATGTTTGTTTAATCTTATTTGCATCACCCATAAAAATTTTGGGGTTTACGGGACTTCCAGTGTAGACTCCATTGCTATATTTATCAGCCGTTTCTGCAAATGTAGTACACAATGTGGTTGCTTTTTTTCTAGATAATTTATTTGCAAGGCCAAGGCTTAAGTCAGATTCGTGAATGACAATAGGAATTTTAAGCATATGCGCGGCAATAACAACTGGGACGGCTACATAACCACCCTTAGAAAATACAACATCAGGATTAAGTTTTTTTAATACTTTACGAGATTCAATAATGCCGATAATAAGTTTAAATGGTAGTAAAAAATTTTTATACCATTTTACACGATCAAGTTTCGTTGCTGTAATGGGGTAGAATTCAACTTTTTTATTTATTTCTGTACTATCTTTGTTGAGTTTTTCAATTTTTTCTCGTTCAAGTCCTGTTTTTCCCCCAATATAACATACTTTATTGAAAGAATAAAAAAGACTTGGGATAATGGCAAGGTTGGGGCTGATATGCCCCATAGTACCGCCACCTGTTAGTACAATAGTTTTAACTTTCTTCATGGTTATCCTCACTAATTATAGTATATGAATGGCTAATTATTATTATACTTTCATAATTTTTTATAATAAACAAATGCCAATAATTGTTTGATTTTCAAGGGTTTTTTGTGTTATACTAAAATAAGAAATAATAGTGGAGCAGATAATTAATGGCAACAAATGATAAAGTAAAAACTAAAACTTATGATGCAAAAGACATACAAGTCCTTGAAGGCTTAGATGCTGTAAGACTAAGACCTGGTATGTATATTGGAACAACTGGAGTACGTGGATTGCATCACCTAGTATGGGAAATTGTAGACAATGCTATAGATGAGGCTACAAACAAATTTGCAACTACAGTATCAGTGGTAATTAATAAAGATGGTTCCGTTTCGGTAAAAGATGATGGTCGCGGAATTCCAGTAGATTTGCATCCAGTTTTAAAGGTTAGCGGGGTAGAAGTGGTATTTACTCAGCTTCATGCTGGTGGAAAGTTTAACAATGATAATTATAGTTATTCAGGTGGATTACATGGTGTTGGTGCTTCTGTTGTTAATGCGCTTTCAGAATGGTTAGAAGTTGAAGTATGTAAAAATGGAAAAATATATAAACAACGATTTGAAAGCATAATGCAAAATGGTAAAGTTAGAGGTGGAGTTCCTGTTTATCCGTTAAAAGAAATTGGAGAAACAAAAGAACATGGTTCAAAAATTACATTCAAACCAGATGCAAGAATATTTGAAACCACAGTATTCTCTTTAGATACAATTGCAAAGCACCTAAAGGAATTAGCGTTTTTAAATAAGGGTGTAATAATAACACTTACTGATTTAAGGCTTCCTGAGCCATATAGTAAAGAATATAAGTATGATGGCGGTCTATCTGATTTTGTATGCTACCTTAATGATACTAAAAACAAATTACACGAAACTCCAATTTTTATTGAAGGCGAAAAAGATGGGATTATTGTTCAACTTGCTATGCAATATACAGATAGTTATTCTGAAAGTGTTTTTTCATATGTAAACAATATTCCAACCAACGAAGGTGGAACACATGAAACAGGGTTTAAGTCTGCAATAACTAAAGTTTTTAACGACCAATTACGAAGACTTAATTTACTTAAAGATAAAGAACCTAACCTTATGGGTGAAGATTTTAGAGAAGGGTTAACAGCAGTTCTTTCAATTAAAATGAAGAATGTTCAGTTTGAAGGGCAGACCAAAAGCAAACTTGGGAACCCAGAAGCAAAACCTGCGGTAGAGTCGGTTGTAATTGAAAAATTGACCGAATTTGTTTTAGATAATAAACGAAACAAATTTATGAATGTTATTTATGAAAAGGCTTTGGGTGCCGCTCGTGTTCGAGAAGCTGCAAGAAAAGCAAAAGAAATAACAAGGGCAAAAAACAGCATAGATAGTTTTAACCTTGTTGGCAAACTGTCCTCTTGTACAGGCAAGAAAGCAGAAATGAATGAATTGTTTATTGTTGAAGGTGATAGTGCGGGTGGTTCAGCAAAAATGGCAAGGGACCGTAAATTTCAAGCCATATTACCATTAAGAGGTAAACCTCTTAATGCAGAAAAAAAGAGAATAGACCAAGTGCTATCTAACGAAGAAATAAGAACAATAATTTCAGCACTTGGCGCGGGAATTGGTGAAGATTTTTCACTTAAAGATTTGAAATATCATAAGGTAATTATTTTGGCAGATGCCGACCAAGATGGTGCTCATATTCGTGCAATATTATTAACTTTTTTCTTTAGATATATGAAAGATTTAATAACTGATGGACATGTCTTTATTGGTATGCCACCATTGTACAGAGTTCAGAAGAAAGATAATATAGAATATGTTTATAGCGATGTTGAACTTCCAGAAGTTACTGCAAGATTTGGCAAGGGTTATATCATTCAGCGATATAAAGGTCTTGGCGAAATGGATCCTGAACAATTATGGGAAACAACAATGAACCCTAAGGATCGAACACTGGTTCAAGTTACTATAGAAGATGCTGCTGAGGCAGAGCGACTTATTACGACATTAATGGGTGATAATATTGAAGCCAGAAAACAATATATAAGTGAAAATGCTGACTTCAATAAAACTGATAGCATTCAATTTCTTAAAGCTACAAAATAAAAAAATGCTCTAATATTTAGAGCATTTTTTATTATACTTTTTACAATGTTGGTACAAATTTTATTTGATTATTAATAGTACAGGGCGATGATTCCTGCGATTGATAAATTAATCAAAGTAAACCCTTGGTGTCAAAATTGGGCAAAATTTGCCCTAATTTAATATCGTTCAAATTTGACTTTTGTTAAAAATATGCTTTTAAATCAAATTTTGTTGTTTAATTATTTTAAAATTATTACGACGTAATTTTTGTGGTTTTTTAATAAGTTGTTAATTTTTAACTTCGTTTTTTTGTTACTGCACTTTCTAAAAGTGAGACTAAAAAATACATTATACTAGCAAGAATGCATAGTATTAGTATTGCCGTCATTACTAAATCTAATTTAAATATATATCCGCCATAAACAATTAAGTAGCCAAGCCCAGCTTTACTGACAAGATACTCTCCCATAATTGTTCCAACCCAACTCATTCCTACGTTTATTTTTAATACCGAAATAAAAGTTGGAAAGCATTCAGGTAAAATTAATTTTGTTAAGATTTGAAATTTAGTTGCTCCCATTGTTTTCATTAATAATATCTTATCGTTATCTACTGCCAAGAAAGCATTTAATAGGGTAACTATTGTTATAATTATGCAAATTAAAAATCCCATTAAAACAATGGCTTTTGTTCCTGCTCCACACCAAATTATAATAAGTGGTCCAAGAGCAATTTTAGGCAAGCTATTAAATATTACTAAATATGGTTCTAAAATTTTTCTTGTTTTTTCAAAAGCAAATAAAATTATTGCAATTATGGTACCAACAGCCATAGATATTGTAAAGGCAAGTACCGTTTCGTAAAGTGTTATAAAACTGTGCTTAAACAGGTTTCCTTCTTTAAACAATGTTACAAGAGTCTTCGCAATTCTTGATGGAGAACTATATAAA
>CAJJIV010000010.1 GCA_905187655.1 uncultured Eubacteriales bacterium
GCATTGTTTGGGTTGTCCATGTAGTAGGGCCGAAACTCTTGAAGAGGCTTCTATGGTGCATGGGTTTGATGTTCAATTGCTTATAGATAAGCTTAACGAAATTATGAAGTAATAACTAATTAATTTTGTTTCTTTAATTATAATCTATTTAATTTGACATTGTTTTAGCATAAAATTAAACTAATAATCACAAGGTTTTGGAAAACTAAAGATATGAAAAAAATGTTAAAAATATTTTTATCTATAGTAATCTGTGCTTTTGCTACAATCTTATTATCTGGTTGTGGCAAGGATTTTGTTTTGGTTGTTGGTGTTGATTTTTACCAGAACACTGTTTATGCAAATATAGGTGATGAAATTACACTTAAAAATAAAGTTTATCCAAGCAATGCAACAAACACTAAAGTTACCTATTGGAGTAGTAATAGCAGTGTTGCAGAAGTTGATGCAAATGGTAAAGTAACAGTTAAAGCCAAAGGTGAAGCCGTTATTGGTGTAAGGTCAGAAGATGGTGGTTATGAAGATTTTTGTACTATAATAACGCGTGTTGACCCAGATGAATTGCGATGGAATACTACGAGTGGCAGAATTAAAGCAGTTAGCGGAAATACAAAGTACAGTGGAGAAACTACACTTGCACGTGAGCAGATTGTTAAACTTGAAGTTCTATTCTTTAAAGATGGGTTAGAAGATGAAGAAATAACTAATAGAGACTTAACTTTTACATCTTCAAATGATAATGTGAAAGTAATTAATGCAAGCGAGGGAATTGTTAAGGCTGTTGATAATTCTGTTAGTAGTGAAGACAATGTTGCTGATGCCTATATTACGGCTACTGCCCAAACATCAAAAGGAGAAATTTCGGTAACTTGTAGAATTATAATTAATGACTATACTTCATTAGACAAATTGTTTGTTAACACAACAATTGGAGATAAGCCTGTTTTAAGTGGCAGAGATGGAAGCGAAATAATTTACCTAGATGAAGGCGATGAAATTGGAATTGAATATTGTGCTTACCTTTTAAGCGCTACCAATTTTGTTAAAACTGACTACGAAATGACCATTGAAAGCACCGATGAAAGTGTGTTTAAGGTAGTTGACCTTGAAAAAGCGCACGAAGATTACATTTTCACATTATTGCCACAGGCTGAAGGAAGTGCAACGCTTTATATTTCTACAACGTGTTTTAGTGACCAAGGTAAGCAGATAAGTTGTAGTATAAATGTTATTGTTCAGGCTGGCGTTTCTAGAATTGATGTTTCGGCAACTGACCGAAAAGAAGTTAATATTGCAGATAGCAACACAGAAATAGTTGTTGAAGATGAGATATTTACTTTGTCATTTGATTATTATTCTCTTGTTCAAGAGGAAGGCAAACCGGATACATACAAAAAAATACTTAACGCAAAGCGTACTGTTTACTACAATCCTCTTGATTCGGAAGTTAGTCAATATATTACAAACTATGGCGAAAACAAATTTAAGGTTTATGCGCTTCCAACCGACAGCAATAAGGTGTTTACTATAAGCGGATATGTCTACTCTTTGAACAACTATTCAAGAGAAGTAACCGATGATGATAAAATTAGTTTTGTTTATTCTTTCTACATTCGTAGTGAATTAACTGGAGTAGTTGTTTCTAACACTCCTAAGGTAGAAATAAAAGAAGGAGACCAAGTAATTGGTGTAACGCTTCCTACCGTTGGCCTGACAGATTTAACACTTAGCGTTGGAAATTCTATAACAGTGTATGCATATGGAATTGGTTATAATACAAACAGCCCAGAGGCAACTATTGTTAAGGCTGAAGTAGGCGATGCCTACAAAGACATAATTGAATGTGTTAACAGCATTGAAAACCGATATATGTTTACAATTAAAACAATTGATGATAGTACAAAACAGGGTGAGTGTATTATTACATTTACTGCCAGTGATGGAATTAACAGTTATTCTGTTGAAGTTTTGGTGCATGTAATTCCATCAATTTAATAATAAATTTATGTTTAATTTGCACAAATTTAATTTAGAACAAAAAAGTCCGTAATTTTATAAAATTAGGACTTTTTTTTGTTTGCCTATTGACAAATGGTAGGGTCTGTTATATAATATGCTCACGAAAAAAATAATATAATATTTCGGGGGGATATTTATTATGAAGAAGAGAATATTTTTAATTGTGTCTTCTGTTTTGTGTGCATTGCTAACATTATCGTTAGTAATTTATACAATTGTAGTTAGCACAAATGGAACAACTGGAACCAAACACAACGGTAACGACCCAGTTAATCCAGTAAATTATGAAAAAGGTAGTGGCACTAAGGAAGATCCTTATAACATTACTAATGTTTCTGATTTCCTAAATTTGGTTAAAGACAACAATGATTCTGATACCTATTATGTTCAAAGATGTGATTTAGATTTGTCTGAATATGAATCTTGGGCTCCTGTTGGTAATAGTACTAATTCATTTAAAGCTAACTATGATGGTAATGGTTTTGCCATTAAAAATATGAAGATTGTTATAACAAAAGAAAATTTGGCTAGCTACACTGAGAATGGAGTTATTTTAAGTGATGGCTCAGTTGCAAATGTTACTTTAATTGGATTTTTTGGTTACATTGATGGTGGAAGTGCTTCAACTTCTGTTAAAAATGTAAATTTGACTAATGTGACAATTAACACCGAAGCAATTGATGTTAAAGAGGTAAGAAATACAATAAACCTAGACCAAGTTTATGTGGGCTCACTTGCCGGTATGGTATTTAATTCAAATATTGAAAACTGTTCAGCAAATGTTTCTATTAAGTCTTCATTAAATTGTGACCGAGCAAACTATACAGCTGGTGTTGTTGCTGGTTTAATTGGTTATACTTGCGATGCAAATGTAACAAACTGTTCGGCTACAACTGATTTTGATGCACAAAACATTGGTTCTAAATATAAAGTTGATGCAACTACAAATACTTTAAATTACGGTGATTTTGGATATAACTTTGCTGGTTTAGTTGGTATTGTTCAAAATACAAACATTACAACTGGTACGGTTAGCATGAAGGCGATAGTTAAGAACTATCCTTACACAAGAGTGAATGGTATTGCTTATTTTGTTTCTGAAAAATCTGAAATTAATAACGTTGAAGTAAAATCATTTGTTGTTGATGTAATAAGAGAAATTGTTGATAGTACCTTATGTGTAAGAGTTTCTGGTGCTTGCGATACACTTGGCTCTGAAGCAAAACTAGTTAATTGCAATATTGCAGGCGCTCAAGTTAATGGTACTGGAACCTGCCAAGTTGCTGGTCTTGTTAACTTTAACTATGGTACAATTCAAAATTGTTATGTTTCTGGTAACTTAAGCGGTTCTTATGTTGGTGGTGCTTGTTATGAAAACCGTGGTGCAATAACTTATACTTCTTCAATAAAAGAAACTGCAATTGATGTTGTAATTAAGGCACAATTATATGCTGGTGGACTTGTTGTTGAAAATTATGGTGTAATTATGGGTGCACCTACATTAACAACTATTAAATCAATTATAACTTGGGTTCCTGTAGATGTATATTTCTATGACTTTGATATTGATAACGACTATATGTTCTCAGGTGTTGTTGTTGTAAACTATGGTGCAATAATTGAAAACATTAGAACTTTAACAAACCTACTTGATGTTGTAAATGGTGCTGGTGTTATTGGATATGCTGAAAAAAGCCCAAGCACAACCAGTGCAAATGTGTTAAAAAATGTCCAAGTGAACGTTGTATTCAGAACACTTAAAGTTGAAAATGGCAAAAACTACAGTGGTAAAACAAATGTTATTGGCGGTATTATTGGCTTTGCTGATTACAAGGTTGAAATGACTGATGTTTATGGCAATGTTACCGTTAACTACAAAGACAAAATTGCAAGCGGTGCCGAGTATAGCTTAAAATACTTTGGAGGAGTTGTTGGTTTGCTTAATGCTGAAGTTGATTGTGCTAAAAACACAAGTTCAAGCAAAAACTGGTTAAATATTGATGTCTATACAAATTGTGCAACAAGTGGTTACGGAATTACCAAAACTTATGGTGCTACCACTGCTAGCGGATATATGTACAACTCTAGTTTAATTAACTTTACATATAAAGCTGAAATTGCTTAATGCAATAAAAAACATATACAAAGGAGTACTTAAATTATTAAGTATTCCTTTTTTTGTTTGACAAATATTTATAAAATATTTAAACTTATATTGTAACATACTATAAGTAAGGAATTATATGGAAAAAAAGAAAAAGAAGGGTGGAATTGGTATACTAGGCAAGGTGCTAATTATTTTAGCATCTGTAGTTGTGGTTTTGTTTATAACCATTTTTGCCATAAGAATTGCAGACAAGTCTATTGTAAAAGCAATTTCTATTGAGGGGGCGTACAAAGAACTTTATCTTGGAAATCCAGAATTTTCTAGTGTTGAATATGACATTACCGTGTATCCTGAAACAGCAACAAATAAAAATTTTATTGCAGTTAGTTCTGATACTTCTGTTGCCACTGCTGAAGTTGGCGATGGCAAAATTAAAATAACAGCAGTAGGTGAAGGTTCTTGTAAAATTACCGTTCAAAGTTTGGCAAAATCTTCTTTGGTAGATAGTTGTGATATTGTTGTAAATAGTATAGAAGTTCAGGATTTGCAGTTTGTTGACCCTAAAAACAACAATGAGGTTATTAAAACTATTGGTTTGCAAAAAGATGGACTAGAACATGAAGTTTACTTTTCGCTAGACCCGGTTGATGCAAATATGGACAAACTTACAATTTCGTATGATGATAAATGTTTAGATGAAGTAAAAATTGACTACGAAAAGAAATGTCTAGTTATTGTTCCAAAAACTGAAATTGTTAATACAGTAACTAATGTTTACATAGAGAGTAACCAGGTTACCGATATTGGTGTTGTGCCATCAAAATATGTACAATTAACAATTAAACTCCTTGAAAGGGAAGCATACTTAAAGTTTTCATTTAATTATAGTCTTAATAAAGAGTTTAGTGATTCTCATAATGGGTTTGTATATCTAGACCCGTTAGCACAAAAACAAGCAAATTCCTTTTATATTAAACCAGATATTTGTTATGATAAAGACCTAACCGATATTGGTACTTATAAAATGGAAGATTATCAGGTTTATATAGGAGATGAGTTGTTCTTTGATTTTGATTCAGAGATAGAAAAAGCTCAAAACGGATTATTTACTATTGAAAAAATTATAGACCATAATTGCTATTTAGTATCTGTTACCGATGAATTTACAAATGGTAGTTATAAATTATGGTTCAAGCATAGATATACAGGTGCGGAAGGTCATATTGAAATTATTTATGCCGACCAAACCCAATTTACCGGAAGTAATCAACAATTAACGCTAAAAACAAATTATAATGTTGGTGAAGATGTTAAGCAGGGTGCTCTGTTTGCTGTAAATGAATCTCAGGGTATATATGCTGTTACAAACAACTCTTATTTAAAACTTGTAACGTCGTTTGATGTTGCAATAAACTCATCTATTGGTGAATTCTACATTGTAAATGGTGTAGATGAAGGTAATGGGGTTACTTCATTTACCAATGCTGAAGGTGATGAAATTAAATTAATTCAAAGCGGAAGAAATTTGTGGTTAGAAGCAAAAGCCAGCCATAAAACTAAAAATAACGTAGTTAATGTAACTATTGGCTTTACATTAAAATATTGGGACGACCGTTTCTCTGCAAATTTTAACTCGCTTGCTCCAAGGTCGTTTAAATTTGTGATAGAAGACATTAGTTTAGTTGGTATTGCTAATAGAATTGATATTAGCGGAAAAGGTGAACTTAACTCAGTATCAATTACCGTAGTAAGTACATTAAAAGGCTATGCTTCTAACAATGAAACTGGTGAAGAACAAACAATTGTAATTGACAAAAGTTATTTTAACCCAGATGATGCCTATGCAGTTGTAGCCGAAGAAGACCAAGATGCTGTTTATGTAAGCAATGCTAAATATGTAGATTCTGCGCCAGGCTCGTGGACATTTACAATTTACATAAAAGAAGGATTGGAAGAATATAATAGTGTATACGTCGTTGAAATAAGATATGGAAATTTAAGTATGCCATTATATTTGCATTTAGTGTAGGACTATAATGGAAAATGAATTTTTATATGGCAATTGTAAAAAAGTTGACCTTCATGGTATGACCAAAGAAGAAGCACGTGCAGAAATTTTGTATCAACTGGAAAGTGTAGATAATATTGATGGATTAATTTTTGTGCATGGCTATCATGGTGGAAAAGTTCTTAAAGACCTTGTAAGAAATGAAATTAAGCATTACCGAATTGCAGAGAAGGTTTTTGTTAACGCAAGTGCTACGGCATATAGGCTTAAAAAAGTTTAAGTTTTTTTATAAAAGTATTGAAAACAATATTATTCTGTGATATAATCTCTTTGTAAAAATTTCAAGGGGGAAGAAATTTTATGGTATCTAAAAAAGTTTTATTAGGAAGTATAATTACTGTTCTTATTTGTTTGGCTTTAGGTGTTACTTGTGCAATAATCCGTAGTTTTGATGTTGTGTCTGTAATTCTACTTGCAGTTGTTATTGTACTTAGCATAGTAATTTCTATAACAGCATGGAGAGAACAAGTTAACAAAAAGAGTGATGAAGAATTTAATGATAAATAAATAATAGTTATCTTATTTGGGTAAAAATTATTTTTTAGTACTAAATTTTTTTGAAGTGGCAATAATGTCTTTATAAGGAGAAACTTATGGAGAAAAAAACTATTGCCACTTCAATTTTTTGTGTATTAATTTTAATTTTTATTGTAAGCATTGGTGCTACTTTATCCGCATTTAAAATAAATAAGGACAAGGTAGAAGTTACATCTATTATAGTTGAAGCAGAAGAAGGAATATCTATTTTAGATAAAAAAGGTGCTAAGTTAACTAGCTTAGATGTTAAATCTGGCAACGTTGGCATAAGACCTGCTACTGGTGAAGAAGATGGCGATACTGGAATTCCATCTACTATTAATGATGCTGTTGGTACTGAAGGTGCTTACGCAACATTTTATGTTACAACTGATAGTGATTTTGAAATTGTGCTTCACGGCTGTACTTTAACTAAAGGTAGCGAAGATAATTTGGATAATGTTAAAATTGCCATAATGGATGATAGTTCTAGCACGGTTAGTGGCACTGAAATGGGTGCAGTACTTGTTTCCAAGTCGGCTTGTAAAAACAAAGAATTTTCAGTTGTTGTTTGGCTTGATGCAGATACAACAAAAACTGTTGCCGGGGCAAAAATATTAATAACTTTGGGTGTGCGTAAAAAGTAATAAAAGAGTAAAAAAATAAGCATAATAAGGCTGTGAAAGTTAATAGATACAAATCTGTTGCACTTTTAACAGCTTTTTCTTTTTTAGGAAAAATTGTAGGTGCATTTTACAAAATTGTTCTTATAGCAATTGTTGGGGCAGTTGGTATTGGGTATTACCAACTTGCTTTTCCTGTATTTGTGTTTTTGTTTACATTTGTAAGCAGTGGAATGAGTACTAGTTTGACTGTTATGATAGCAGAAAATAAAATAGACAAAAACAAATCATATTCTATTTTTAGGTATGCTAATAAGGTTGTTTTATTTTGGTCTGTGGTGTCGGGAATAGTACTTGTTATAATTGCGCCATACTTGGCAAGATTTCAGGGAAATAAAATTATTACACCTATATATTATGTGGTTGCAGTTGCAAGTTTAGGTGTTAATATTTTAAACAATTTTAAAGCATACCTAAGAGGTAGAGAAAATACTGGAAGTTATATAGTTGCAGATACAATTGAGCAAATTGCCAAATTTATCTTCTCAGTTTTATTTGCATTATTGCTCATAAATCAAGGTGTTATTATTGCTTGCATTGGAATTTTTGCAGGCATTGGGCTTAGTTGTTTTGTTACAATTTTCTATTTATATATTTTTGTATTTGCAAAAGAGTGTAAAAATGTTTCAATTATAAAATTAGACAAGCAAGAAAAGAGTAAATTAATAAACTTTACACTGCTTGCAATGATTACAACTTTAATTTTCCCTGCCGTACAATTTATTGATTCAGTAATTATTGTAAACCTTTTGCAACGAGCAGGAGAGTCAAGTATTGGTGCAACAATTTTATTTGGACTTAGCAAGGGTACGGTTTCTGCTTTGTTAAATATAGTAAATTGTATTTTAATTCCTATTGAATTTTTATTTTTGCCAAACCTGGTAGAATTGTCTTGTTGTCAGCAACAGAAGGAAAGCAGTAGAAAAGTAATTGACATTGTTTTAATGGTTACAGTGCCAATTGCAAGTGGATTTTTTTTCTTTTCTAATGAAGTTATAACTTTGCTTTACTCAAGGACCTTTACGGCTGAAGAAATTTTAGTTGCAGGAAAATTGCTTAAAATTGGGTCATTGGGGCTGATTTTCTCTTCAGTTGCATCTATGCAAAATATTATTTTTCAGGGAATAAGAAAGTTGCAATATTCCATTTATTCTTTGCTTGTTGCATCGGTGTCTAAACTTGTATTTGAAGTGTTTTTAATTGGCAGATTATCTATTTACGCAACTGAACTATCAGGTATCTTATTTTACTTGGTTTTGGCTCTCTTTAATTTTATATTTCTTTATAAAGAAAAGTTTGAAGTATCTAGTCCAATTAAAATTCCAATTATTGGCGTAGGTATATTATTTGGAGTGGTTGCAAGGTTATTATATTCTTTTTGGTCGGCAGGCGTTTATTCTGCACTTAAGTTTGTAGTTTCTGTTGTAATAGTCTTTATTTCGTTTGTTTTAGTTATTGGTGGAATTGGTTTTCTTTATAAGACAAAAGAAGGAAAGAGAAAAAAAGCCCAAATTTAAGTCTTTTTGTATAAAATTTAATTGGTTGGAAATTATTCTTTTATAAGGAGAATTATTATGAATAAAAACGATTTAATTAAAGGAATTTCAGAAAAATCTAGTTTAACACAAAAGGAAGCAAAAGAAGCACTATTTGCGATTGCTGGACTTATTAAAGAAAGTTTATCTAAGGGTGATGAAGTAAAACTTACCGGCTTTGGAAAGTTTGAAGTTAAACAAAGAAGTAAACGCACAACAATTAATCCACAAACCAAGCAAAAAATTATTATTCCTGCAACTCGTGTTGCTTCTTTTAAGGCAGGAAAGGAACTTAAACAAGCAGTAACAAAATAGCATTTGACTTATTTTGACCTTAAAAAATGATTAACAATCTATTGTGTTTGTTCAATTATTGTAGTATCATATTTTATATGAATAAGAACGAGCAGATTAAAAAATTATTTTCTAAAAAGGTACTGTGTTTAGCACCAATGGCGGGTTATACCGACATTGGTTTTCGCTATTTATGTAAAAAATACGGTGCTGATTTAGTCTTTACCGAAATGATTAGTGCAAAGGCAATTTGCCATAATAGTAAGCGAACTTTTGATATGATGCAGATTACTGAATTTGAAAAGCCAGTTGTCTTACAACTTTTTGGACATAACCCAGAAGATTTTAAACAAGCACTTTTAAATGAGCATACTTTTAAATTTGACTTTATTGATATTAATATGGGGTGTCCTGCACCTAAAATTTTTAAAAATGGAGATGGCTCAGCTCTTTTAGAAGATATTAACACAGCAAAAAGCATTATTGAAGCAGTTGTGAGTAGTACTGACAAGCCAGTTTCAGTTAAGTTCAGAAGTGGTGTAACCGAAGATAAAATTATTGCGGTGGAATTTGCAAAGATGTGCGAACAGGCTGGAGCTTCTTTTATTACAATTCACCCAAGGACAAGAAACCAAGGCTATGCGGGGGAGTCTGATTGGGAAATAGTTAAGGAAGTTGTTAATGCAGTTAATATTCCCGTAGTTGCAAGTGGAGACTGCTTGACTTACCTTGACTTTAAATATTTAACTGAAAATTGTGGTGCAAGTGGAGTTATGATTGGCAGGGGGGCTATGGGCAAGCCTGAAATTTTTTGGCAAATAAAAAATTGCACCATGGATGGTGTTTCAAATAAAGAAAAGAAAGAACAAATTTTAACGCACATTAGTATATTGTCTAGTCATTTTAATGAAAAATTTGTATCGGCAACTATTAAAAAGCATATTGCTTGTTATCTTAAAAAACTTAAAGTTAGTTCAGCAACTATTGTAGAAGCCTTGAAACTGGATTCTGTGGCAGAAATAGTTGAATTTATTCAAAATATTAAAATTTAAACATATATTATTAATTTGACAACTATATAAAAATAATGTTAAAATTAAAGGGATAAAATAAAAAGGAGTAGTCTTTTTATGGATAAAAAAACCTTTAAAGATATTGATGTTGCCGGAAAAAAAGTTTTGGTTAGAGTAGACTTTAATGTTCCGGTTGATGATAAAAATAATATAATTGATGATACCAGAATTGTTGCTGCAATTCCCACAATAAAATACCTTATAAATAATAATGCAAAAATTATTCTTTGCTCGCATTTTGGAAGACCAAATGGTGTATACAACGAAAATCTTTCAATGAAAATTGTTCTCCCTACATTAAATAGATTGTTAGGTCAAGAAGTTAAAATGGCTACCGATGTTGTTGGTGAATCGGCGAAAAACTTGGCATCTTCGCTTAAAGAAGGTGAGGTAATGCTACTTGAAAATGTAAGATTTCATAAAGAAGAAGAAGAAAATGACGAAGCATTTTCTAAACAGCTTGCTTCACTTGCCGATATATTTGTTCTTGATGCGTTTGGCACTGCACATCGTGCACATGCATCTACGGCAGGAGTTGCGAGGTATATTCCCGCAGTTGCAGGCTTTTTAGTTACTAAAGAAGTTACCGAGATTGAAAAGGTAACAAAAAATCCTGAACGACCTTGTGTTGTGATTTTTGGTGGCAAAAAGGTTTCAGATAAAATTGGTGTTATCTCTGCATTTATGGATAAAGCCAATACCATTTTAATTGGTGGAGCAATGGCGTTTACTTTTATTGTTGCTCAGGGTGGAGAAATTGGTTTAAGTAGGTATGAAAAAGATAAAATTGATGTTGCAAAACAAATTTTGGAACTAGCAGATAAGAAGAATGTTAAAATCCTGTTACCAGTGGATGTAGTTGTAACCAAAGAATTTACACCTAACGCAAGAACAAAAGTCGTTAAGGCAAATAAAATTCCTGCTGATTGCCAGAGTATGGACATTGGTCCTAAGACAAGGAAACTTTTTGCAAGCGAAATAAAAAATGCAAAGACTGTTGTATGGAATGGACCACTTGGTGTTTATGAATTTAAAAAATTTAAGAAAGGCACAATAGCAATAGCAAAGGCAATTGCAAAAAGTGGTGCAATAAGTATAGTTGGTGGTGGAGATAGTGCCGCTGCTGTAAAAGAGTCTGGCTATGCTGATAAAATTACTCATATTTCTACTGGTGGTGGTGCAACACTTGAGTTTTTGGAAGGTAAAACACTTCCGGGAATTGCGATGCTTAATGATAAATAAAATATAAAGAGGGTTAATATGAAAAGATATTTGATTGCCGGCAATTTTAAAATGAATAAAACAATTTCTGAAACCGCTGAGTATGTTAATGAATTATTAAAATTAGTTCCTAAAACAAAAAACGATGTTGTAATTTGTCCGCAGTACCTTGCACTTGAACAAAGTGTAAAATTAACAGAAGGCTCAGTGGTTAAAGTTGGTGCTCAAAATATGCATTGGGAGCAAAACGGTGTTTATACTGGCGAAATTAGTGCTGAGATGCTAAAAGAAATTGGTGTTCAATATGTTATTATTGGGCATAGCTCTAGGAGAGAAAATGACAACGAGACTGATGACAAGGTAAACAAAAAACTTATAAAAGCACTAGAAGTTGGACTTATTCCTATTTTATGCGTTGGCGAAACAAAAAAGGAGCGAGCACAAAATCGCACCTATCGTGTACTTAAAAAACAATTGTTACTAGATTTTGATGGTATAACTAATCCTGAAAGAGTCGTTGTTGCGTATGAACCTCTGTGGGCGATTAGTGATGGTAAAACGCCAGCACCTACCCCAACAGGTGCAGAAATATCTGCAGTAAATAGTGGCATAAAACGTGTTTTAAGGCAGATGTATGGTGCTGAAGTTGTTAAAAAAATGCGAATTTTATATGGCGGAAGTGTTAGTCCATCAAATGCTGCTCAAATTATGGCAGAGCGAAGTGTAAATGGTGTTCTAGTTGGTGGTGCTTGCTTAAATGCTGAAAAGTTTGCAAGTATTGTAAAATCTATAATGAAATAAAACTTTTAATTGCGGGCTTTTTATATATAACTATTGAAATGTTTAAAATTTTATGTTATAATTGTCCATGTAATTGGGGGACATTATGCATAATTTTCTTGGCGTTTTAAAAATGCTGTATTTTGTGCTAAAACAAAACGATGCAGAAAAAAACGAAACTATTTTAGGTATTGCTATTATGGCAATTGTTGGTTGTATTTTGTTATTTGATTTATTTAATAAATCGACTTTTGCTCCTAATAAGTTGTATAGAAAAATATTATTATTTTTTGCTTTTCTTGCCGTTTTTGTTTTTCTTGTTATGTACATAATTAAAATTTTAAGATAACAGTAATTAATATTTTGAAAGTAAATATTTAATTATAGAACAATTATTCTTGAAATTTGTGGAGGTTAAAATGAATTCTAGTTTATTTAGTTTATTAGCAGATAGTGCTGAAAAGGCAAGACCAGATTGGGTAGTTAAATCGTTCCCAATTATTAAATTGGTTTTAGTTTGTTTAATTTTGGTTTGTTCAATTTTTATGATCATTGCGGTGGTTTGTCAAGATGGTAATACAAATGGAATGACTGGTATTACTGCAGATACTAGTGACACTTTTTACAATCGTAATAAGGGTCAATCTATGCAAGGCAAAATTAAGAAGTGGATGGTAATTGATGCGATTGCTATTGTAGTTCTTTGTATTGCTTATTTAATTTTAAACACTATTTATTCTGGCGGATTGGTTTAATAAATTTGTATTTTATGCACCTAAACTTAAGTTTAGGTGTTTTTTTTGTATAAAAATTATTATTTTTTAGCAAAATAATAGAAAAAAAGGAGTGGTATATTAAAATGGCAATTGTAACCCTTATTGCAACTATAATTACAATAGTTGGTGCATGTAATTGGTTTTTGGTTGGAGTATTTACTTTTAACCTTATAACTTGGATTTTTGGTGCAGGCGTGTTTGCAAGAATAATTTATGCAATAGTTGGCATTGCTGGCTTTTGGCTGATATTTATTCTTATTAAATACAAAGGCAAACTTGTTGCAGACAAACCCCAAAATGCAGAAACAAAATAGGGCGATTGCCCTATTTTTTATTATTTTATTTTGATATGATTAATGTTTGTGATAAAATAATAATGGATTTTACAAAGGCGGAGTGGTTATGGAAATTGGGTTTGACAACAACAAGTATTTACTTTTAGAGCGAAAACAAATTTTAAATCGTGTTAAAAAATTTGACAAAAAACTATATATTGAAGTTGGTGGTAAGATATTTGATGATTTGCATGCTTCTAGAATTTTGCCAGGGTTTGAACCCGATGACAAAGTTAAAGTTCTTGAATCATTAAAAGATAAACTAGAAGTAATTTTGTGTATATCTGCCAAACACTTGCAACTTGGTAAACGCAGGGGAGATTATGGTATTACTTACGGTGAAGAAACTATAAGAATTATGAAAGAATTAAGAAATCGTGATATTGTGGTTTCAAATATTGTTATTACACTTTATGAAGGCGAACCAGAAGCAGATAAGTTTAAAAGTAAACTTGTAAGTATGGGAGAAACAGTTTATGTGCATAGTGTAATTAAAGGATATCCCGATGACTTAGATTATGTTGTATCTAAAGATGGGTATGGTAAAAATGAGTACATAAAAACCACAAAACCCATTGTTGTTGTCGCTGCACCGGGTCCATGTTCTGGTAAACTTGCAACTTGTTTAACGCAACTTTATCATGAATATCAAATGGGCAACAATGCTGGTTATGCCAAATATGAATCCTTTCCCGTTTGGAACTTACCGCTTAATCATCCTGTTAATATTGCATATGAATCGGCAACAGCAGATCTATTTGATGTAAATGTTATAGATCCATTTCACAAAAAGGCTTATGGTATTGATGTTGTTAATTATAATCGCGATGTAGAAGCATTTCCTGTTTTAAACGAAATTTTAAGACGCATTATGGGTAAGTCTTGCTATAATAGTCCTACAGATATGGGAATTAATATGATAGGAATGGCAATTTCAGATGACAAAGTTGTTTGGAATGCGGGAGTTGATGAAATTAACCGCAGATACGAAAAGGGGTTGAGTGAATTTAAAAATTATAAAGATTATGATAAAATTATGGCAAGACTAAAAGAATTAAAAGACAGTGTGCACAAAAAATAATTTTTGTTATATAAGTGTCATTGTAAAAATATCAAAATAAAAAGGACTTTATTAAATGTAATAAAGTCCTTTTATTTTAAAATATAGAGCAAAAATTAATTATTTAACAATTTGTTAATAAATTTGTCAACTTTGTTAATAAAAGCCTTTTGGCTTCCGTTGTTTAATATGTAATAGTCTGCGTGAGCAATTGGACCGCCTTGTTCTAGTTTTTCAATCTGAGCATAATCTCGTGTTAAAACTTCTTCTTTGGTTAGTGGTCTAAAATCGCGTTTGCTTAATCTTTTGATGCGATTTTTTCGGTTTGTTACTATTGCTAAAATTTCTAGTTGATCGCCATATTTTTCTTTTAGATATTTATATTCAGACCATGCGTACAAACTTTCTAGTACGACATTGTTTTTCTTAACGGCTTCGCTAATGTCTGGTTCAATCAATTTTGCATAAATAGAAAGGTCGCCACTTTTACGCAAATCTTCTCTAACTATTCTTTCATTTTCAAGATTTATTTCTAGTCCGCGTTTTTTCATTTCTTTAAATGTTACATCACCAAAGTAAATTCTTTTAAACCCGGCATTAACAAATTGTTCGGTTGCAACAGATTTTCCTGCTCCACAACAGCCAACAACGGCAATTATTTTATTTCCCATATTGATTTCTCCTACTATGAATTATAAATCAATAAAATAAACATTTCAACCTTTTGATAATAATTTGCTAAAATTTAGACAAAATGTTATAATAATTAAAATAATGTTTAGGAGTTTTTATGATAATAACGATTACAGGAATGCCATGCTCAGGTAAAACAAGTATTGTTAACTATTTGAAAGAAAACTATGGCTTTAAGGTTATTTCGGTATCTAAAATATTTAGAGAAGAAGCAGAAAGAAAAGGATTAGATGTTGTTGAAATGAACAAAGTTTTAGATACTGGCGGTATAACTCAGTTGGATAGGGAAATGGATGAATTAAGCGTAAAACTAGGCAAGGAATATGATGGACAAAGAGTAATCTTTGATTCCAGACTGGCTTGGCACTTTGTTCCAAGGAGTTTTAAGGTCTTTTTAAAATTAAGACCAGAAGTTATGATAGAACGATTAAAAAATTCAGATAGAAATGAAAAAGAAAAAAATGCAGGTACAACAGATAATGGTCTTTTGGAAAGATTTGAAATAGAAAATAAACGATTTGCTAATATGTACAATGTGAATATTAAAGATGAGTCTAATTACGATTTTGTGTTAGATAATTCCGATATGAGCATTGAAGAAGGAGCTGAAATAATTTATAAAAAATATTTAGACTTTATTTCAAAATAAAAGTAAAACTATTTATTAAACCATCATAATATAATACTATTAAAGGAGTAGTGTTGTATGAGTGATGGTTTTTCTTATTCTAGTTATATTATTAGCAAATCTAAATTAATACATAATGTTAAAACTATTAGGTCGTATTTAAAACAAGGCACAAAACTATGTGCAGTTGTTAAGTCTGATGCATATGGTGTAGGTGCAAAGCAAGTGGCAAAAATAATTGAACCACTAGTAGAAGAATTTGCTGTTGCAAACCTAAAAGAGGGTATTATACTTAGAAAAGTTATAAAAGACAAGCCGATTATTGTTTTACCACCGACAAATATTAATAAACTAGCATATTATTCCAAATATAATTTGACTGCCGTTGTATCATCTTTGACTGATGCCAATTATATAACACAGAAGGCAATTAGTCCTATAGATATACAAATTAAAGTTGATAGTGGAATGCATAGATTTGGTTTTGATTATTGTGAAGATATGATAAAGTCTGTTGAAATGTTAAAATCAAACTCACAAATTAACATTGTTGGGATATATTCCCATCTTGCAACCAAAGAAAATAATGTTGAATATATGATTAAGCAACTTGGCAAATTTTCAAGTTTTATTTCTCAAATGCCTCTAGAAAACAAAGACAAAATTGATATTCATATTTCTAACTCAAATGCACTGCTTTTGCATCCAGATTTTAATTTTACTATGGTTAGGTCAGGTTTTGCCCTTTATGGAATGGAAAATAAATATGGACTTAAGCCTGTTGTCGAAATTAAATCTAAATTAGTTAACATTAAAATGGTAAAAAAGGGAGAATACATTGGGTATAATCAAACTTATATTGCTCCTAATGATATGAAAATAGGTATAGTTCCTCTTGGATATGCAGATGGATTAAACAGAAAATTATCCAATAAAGGCTGTGTAATTGTAAATGGAAACAGGTGTAAGATTATTGGAAATATTTGTATGGATGTTGCAATGATTGATATAACACATGTTAAAAATGTTCATCTTTTGAATGATGTAACAATTATTGGAGAAGATAATGGAGAAAGTATTACACTAGATGAAATAGCAACGATTGTTGGAACTAGCGATTATGATGTTTTAGTTGGATTTAAGACACAAAGAATGAAAAGAAAAATAAAGAATTAAATAAAAATTTTATCTTAAAACATAAATAATAAACATGAACT
>CAJJIV010000011.1 GCA_905187655.1 uncultured Eubacteriales bacterium
TAACATCGTAGAAAATATGATACAGCAATATTTGGTGTGATTCTATACTTCAGGTGTTTCTATTAAATTTTGCTTCCCATCTATAGTCTGTGTTATAATGCACGTAAAAAATGTATTTTCGCTGAAAGATGCAAAAGAAAAGGGGTTAAGTTAATGCACAACCTGATTTTAAAAGTAGTTAGTATATTTAGTGTTTTCGGTGCAAATGGTGTCGGGAACTCGGTTGGTGGCGGAACAAACACTGCAGAAGCGGGAAGTGCTATTGCATCTATAATTGCTAAAATTGCAGAATTTTTAGGCCAGGTTGTTACCATAATTTATGGGTGGATAATGTCCATCTTGTGGTACGTTGTAAGGCTCGTTTTAAATATTATAGATGTTTTACAATATTTTGTTGAAAAGCTTGTTGGCATAGATATATACAAAGAACAAGGTTGGAGTAAACTGACCTCTATTGAAGATTCAGATTTAATAATAAAATTGCTATTTAACAAGACTGTTTTAAAAGTCTTTTTAGCAATATTAATTTTGTCGGCGATTTTACTAATTATTTTTACAATTCTTTCGCTAATAAAGTCAAATTATGAAGCTGCGACCAACGATGGCGATATAAAAACTAAGCCTGGTGACATTTTTAAAAGAATTGGTAAGTCGTTGTTTTTGATTTTAATTATTCCTACCATGATAATTGTAGGTGTGCTGGGTTCGAATGTGGTTCTAGCAAGTATATGCAACGCAATTAGTGGTAACAATAACTTAACACTCGGCGGAATAATATTTAATGCATCTTCTTACAATGCAAACAAATATCGTATTTATGCAAATACTGGGTTAAGAATGCCAATAGTTGCAAAAGATGCAAGCGAGATTATCGTCCCAACTGAATATCAAGATGAGGAAGATATGCAAGTTCTGTTTTATAAACTTGCAAATGGCGATGTGTATATCGGATATGTATGTGACAATGAAGACACAAGCCCTCAAAATCTTGGTTGGTTTAAAGACATGCAACAAAAGACAGCCGACCAAGGCGGATTTGATCGTTGGCTAAACGAAATGGATTTAAGTTCTGCTAGAAAAACAAGTGCTTCTGGTCAATACATGGCAGAATTTGTAAATGACTTCCAGATTTTTTACAAGAAATATTGTGATAGTGAACCGCTTAGCCGACATTCTGGTTCTTCGCCGTTACTTAAGAGTATTTACGA
This sequence comes from uncultured Eubacteriales bacterium, assembly GCA_905187655.1. Classification (GTDB taxonomy): domain Bacteria; phylum Bacillota; class Clostridia; order Christensenellales; family UBA1242; genus UMGS1908. The sequence goes on from CAJJIV010000011.1 coordinate 1,209, forward strand.
AACGAACTGGACAATCAATTCAACAAAATATCGTTCTTGCTACAATTTTTCAACCACCTACGAGATTGCAAAAGCAAATGTATACTTTGCCCCAACTGGAGCAACCGTAGACATATATCAAAACTCTAATATTTACCAAGATTATGAATCTTTTGCTACAATTGAACTTGAATATTATGTTATGGCAGATATGATTGATTATGCTATAAAACATGGAGAACAATTGTATTACGTGAATGCTAATAATCCACACATCATGTGGTCAAATATTCCTATCAATAATGGTAAAGAAACGGTAGATATAACTAGTTACAATAATGAGTTTAACATTTTATATAATGAATCTGATGGGCAGTATTACACTTATTACGGAAAGATCACTGAAGATAATACAAAAGGCGTTTACTCGGTTTCAAATGGAATTGAAACTAAGTATTACTTAAACAGTAGCGAAATAGGTGCAGATCCAGAAGTAACATTGTTATCCAATGATTCATTTTATGTTTCATATTACAATGGAGTCAATAGGTTGTATTGGTCTCAAATTGATGCTGTTGATGAAGAAAGCGGTGCAACATTTATAATCTGTACTAAAACTAATGATGGAACCTTCATTCCCGTTACTCAAAAAACCACAAGTTTTCATTCTTCATTTTTAAACGAAAACTATGATGGTCCAATAGTAGCAAGGGGTTTATTTACCGATGAAACGTCAATTCAATCGGGTTCAAGTTTGCATCCAACAGCGATCAGAGAACAAAAAGTAGATGAATATGGTAACGAACTTAGTGAAAGTTCAGTAAGTGCATATTCTTTAAGCGATGATGGAGAATTGCAGAATGCTTATTCTGGGCTTGGCCAATTTGTTGGAAATGTGTCAAAATTAATGAAGGCATCTAATAACTTTATGTATGAAACTTATGGTACTTTACTTGGTATTGCTAACGATATTGCCCAGAATCAGTTTGGCAACTTAATGGAAAGTATGATGTCTGGAGTGTATATTAAGGACAGCAATGGCACTACACAACGATTGGACAATTTATACATAAACGGCAATATTGCCTATTATGCTTTATCTAGTGACAATAAGACTATATATTTCTACGATAGCGAATATAAACAAATGGGATATAAGGTAGATAAAGATACCTATAATTACGCAATTGAAGTTAATGGCGTAACTGATGTAAACACTTATTACATTTATAATCGAGAAACTGGCATTAACTGCCTAATTTCCTATGATGATCTTCAGGCAAACTCAATTGCTGAACTATTAACAAAACTTATGGGTTCAGAAGAAAAGAATGCAAATAAAATGACCTATGAAGATTCTTTAATTATAAGATATACAGGAAAGTTAGTTAATTTTAAACGAGATGGAAACAACCAAGAAAATATTTTAGTTGGGATGAAAGCAACAGGATTGTCACAACGGGGCAGTGATTTTGTTACAAGTGGTCAATTTGAAATGTATGATTACGTGGCAACTATTACTAGTCCTTTTCAATTTTTAACTAGTACCGATGTCAGTGTATATAGTTCAAGGATAGAAAATTTATCAATAAAAGATGGTGAAGTTTATACAGCAAATGGAACCAAAATAGTTGGTTATGCCGATGCAAAAAAAATGTTTGCTACTTCACTAGACCGAGCTTTAAGTTTATTAACTTCTCCGTTTGGTGAAAATACAATTAAATATTTATCTGCAATGCTTATTGTGGCGAGTGAAAATAATGATGCAATTACACTAACAGATGAAATAAAAGCAGAGGCTAGGAATTTTGTTTCAAATTTAGGTAATTTGGCTGGTGCATTTACTGAAATTGTGAACTCTTTTGTGGCTGAACAAAGTGCTTTTAACTCATTAGTTGCGTTGTCTGATTTTGCTAATGAATTAAAAACAAACCATAGCAATTTATTATTTAAAATATTAGGTGCTATAGTTGGCTCTGATATTGTTATTGGAGTTGGGTCGGTTAGAGAATTAGATAAAACATATTACTCTATTTCTGCTGATGAACAAGATGAACTAAAAGGCACAATTACTTACTATAACAGTGTTTATTCTTCAAATGGTGGAAATAGTATTGATGAATATAATTATACCTTGCAGGATAAAGATTCTGTGCAGGTAACACAAGATGGTTCTTTAACTTTAAATGTTGTTATGAACAAGTCTAATCTGACCAAAGTGGCCTTTGTATCAGTTGGAGCCTTAGATGGTTTTTATGCTGGAAATAATGAAGCAAATATATACAAATACAATTTAAACTACAAATTGCATTATTCTAAGTACGGAGATAAGTATCTTGGTGCATATATTACTGATTTGTCATTAGACCATGGTAGTCAAGAAGTTGGTGCTGAATGGTTAACAATCCGAAATGGTGGTGTGTATTGTAAAAGCTTAAATACATATATCATATCTTCTGACATGTTAAAACAATATGTAATTCAAAATATAAGCAACTCTATTGAAAAAGAGAAGGTCGCAGAAGCTTTTAAATTAAGAAACATTACAGAGTTTAATAATTTTTATACATATTTTTATAGTGGAGCGTATAACTGGGCTTTGCTTTTTGATTATAATGTAAAACTTGATTGGGGCGATAGTTTTGTAGATACTAAATTTATATTTAGAACGAAAATGGGCACTGGTTACAATTATGGCGAAAAAGTTATCTACCGATTGGAAAATGGTGGATTTAAACTAGATTATAATTTTATTGAGTCTACTGGAATAGGTATGCAGAATTTATTTTTAGATTCTAAAATTAATCCATTAGTCTTAGTTTTTGCAACTGCTATTGTATTCAATATGCTGTGGACAATGGTATGGGGTTTAATAACAAGAATTTATAAAATTGTCATTTTGTTTATTGTTATGCCTGCTATGGTTGCATCTAATACATTTGATGAGGGAGCAAGATTTGGAAAGTGGAAAGATAACATTATTGAACAAGTATTTATTGCTTATACAGTTTTAATTATGCTTAATTTATATTTTGCACTAGTGCCTACCATAGAAGATTTAACTACAGGTTTAATAACATGGGATGAACTGCCTTCAACATTTACAGGACTATTTTCAAATATAACACTTTGTTTAAACACTTTAGGAAATGGATTGATTAATGGATTGTCAAATGTCTTTACATTAATTGGGGGTGGGGTATCTAACATGTTATCTACTATTGGTTCAATTTCACTTAAATCAACAGGGTTACCTATTTTATTAGCAGAAATGACTGATGCAACCGTTGTTGTGGCAGACAGCCTTAATTTATATATATATTTATTATTTTTCCTTGTACTAACAACTCTTGCCAAAGAAGGACCTAAGTTATTTGGAAAACTTCTTGACCCTGGCGGGCCAGATAGTGTTTTAGACCAAGGTAAAGAAACCAAAGATAAAGTTCAAGGGCTTAAAAATGATGTTGCAAACTCGCCTATTACAAAGGCGACGGAAAAGGCTTTTGATATTGCAAAAAATACCGCGGTAAATCTTGGAAATTTGGCAGTAAGAGCATCTTCTGGATTTTCTGAACTGCTTGGAAACTCTCGTAATAATAGAAACAATTTTACAGCATCAGAAGTTTCGGATCTTTCTAATAATTCTGCTCAATATACAAATGCATTTGATTTAACAAATGGCTCATTCCCAGTAAGGGGAGAGGTAAATATTACCGCTCCACAGCCTTCTGATGGTGCTACAGAAACTATTCACGAAAATACAACCACAAATCGTTATGCAAATTCTTCTGGGGGTGCTGGTCGGCCAATCGATTTTGGCAGTACTGTACGGGGTTCAACAGAGAGCGAAAAAAATAAAGATAAAGAAGAAAAGAAAGTTATAGTTCAGCAAACAACAACTGTTGTAGAAGAAGTTTCGTCTGGCGGAAGTGGCGGTGGTAGCTACTTTAATGCTGGCGGTGGCGGTAGTGGAGAGGAAACAGATATTGACATTATAACATCTTCGCATAAGCCTACCGAACCAGATCTTAAAATTAAGACAGACTTTAAGCTTGATGGAAGGGAAGAAACAACACATCAAATTCAAGAAGAAATGTCTAAGGTTGTTAGTGAAGGTGATAGATTAAGAGATAAGTTAAAAGATAATAACGAAATTATTAAAATTGGTATAGCAGATCAAGAAAAATTACAGAAAGAAAAAGAAAAAACTATAGCAAATTCTAATAATGAAGCGATTAAACTTGCTGTTGAAAAATTAGATTTAAACGAAAAAGAATTGACAGGTAAAGATGATGCAATAGATATTATTCTTAAGCAAATTTATGAGAAAAAGCGTGGAAATGATGAGAAAGTTGTTAGTAATGCTGAACTTACAGATCTTGAATCGCGAATTAAACAAATTAAAGGTACAAGAGATGGTAATGTAAAAAGTATTGATACTCAAATTAAAGATCGCAGATCTGAAGTTCGTGGTCTAGAAAACGAAAATAATGAATTAACTGGCAAAATAACAAAACTTGATGAAGCATTTGACAAATTGGATAAACTTGAAACAGATAATAAGAACTATGTGAAAGATACTTTGGAACAGCATTCAAAAGACATCCATAAACTTCAAGATTCTGAAAAGCTAACAAGAAGAGTAGTTGGAAGACATGAAGAAACTTTAATTAACCACGAAGATGAAATAGTTGGACAAGGTACAGCAATAATAGAGCACGAAGACCAATTAAACGCACAGAAAGATAAACTAACTGCTCAAGAACAAGCACTTAGAAGAAAGGCGGATGCCGGCAAAACTGCAATTGCAATTAACAAAGTAGCAAAGCAAGTTAGAGATTCTGCAGATGCTGAAAAAACAAAACAAGAAATGGCAAGGGTAACAGATCAAATTAAAAAAGTAGAAAAAACAGCAAACGATGCCACAAAGACTGCAAAAAAAGCGGAGACAACAGCAAATAAAGCCGAAAAGTTGACAAGAAAATAATAAACTAAAATATAAAAAATAATAATTATTGGAAAGAAATTAAGGAGATAAAAATGGCAAGATTAATTCCAAGAAAAACCAAAGTTAAAGTACAGTTTTATAAGAACTTTACTATGGGCGATGCAATTGTTGCACTCGCATGCATGGTAATTGTTGTACTTGCACTTTTAAGTGGTTTAACATTTAAGTACTATCTGGGTGCGGTACTTCTAGTAATATCATTATTACTATTTATTCCAATAGCGCCGGAAACACGAATCTATCAGTCAATTGGGCATTTTTTCAGGTTTGTTTTTGCAAATAAAGTTTTTACCAAAGACAACCCTAAAATTACCAAGAATGTAAAACTAATAACACCATTTGAAAAAATAATAGATTTTACTTATAAAGATGGAAGTGAAAGTGATGATATAAGTTTCATAGACTACGGAAGTTATTATGGTGCAGTGATTGAAATAAGACCTGTTCAGTTTTATATGTTAAGTGAGCAAAGGCAAAATCAGTTTATCACAGCGGTAGATAACGCACTTAAAACAATTGCGGTTGACCAAATTGTTTCAATTGTTAAAACTGAAAAACCTTTGGTTCTTGATTCATATTTAGATAACGAAAAGAGAAAGGCTCAGGCTATTATAACAGCAGCAGAGCGTGGCTTTGTTAGCGAAAAAGAACTTGATCCAAGACTTGATATTATTGAAAGCAGAATGGTTGGTCTTGAGAACTGCAATGTTGGTTCTCCAAATATGATAATGAAAGAGCATTATTATATGCTAATTTATGGGGCAGGCAAAGAGTCTCTTAAAAGTTCGGCCAATCTTGTTGCAAGCACCATGGAAGGTGGCACTAACGGTGCACTTCAATGTAAAATTCTAAACAAACAAGAAATTGCCATTTTCTTAAAAAGTACATTTACTGATGAGTTTGATGAAAGAGAAGTACTTGCACTTAAGCCAGAAGAATATCAAAACTGGATTGTCCCAGATAAAATCACCTTTAATATGAGAGGTTTCACTTTAGACGATCAACCATATGCCAGTGTTGTTATAGCAGACTATCCTCTTGCTGCAAGAAATGCATGGGGAAATTATTTCTTTAATATTCCTGGTAGTAGAGTCATAGTTAAATTTAAAGCGGTTGGTATTGATGAAGCTGAGCGAAGAATAGATAACTCCATTATGGAAATGGAAGCGCAATATATGAATGGTGGTAAAACCTCTAAAATGTTGCAATTGCAGACTCATATTGAAACACTTAATGAATTGCTTGTATCGTTAAAAAATGGTAATGAAGCATTTTTTGATACTTCAATAATGATCATTTCTAAGCAAGAAGTTAAAAAGAATGTAAAAACAATGTTAAGGCGTGGAGGATTTAAATTTAACGACTTATTTTGTTCGCAAATTGATGGATTTATTGGTGGCAATATAAGTAGAAAAATGACACTTGGAAAGTATGATCGCGGTATTAACTCATCTTCTTTGGCTGCTATCTTTCCATTTATTTCAGATGCAGTACAAGATGATAACGGATTTTTCCTTGGTTATAATAGCGAGCCGGTATTTATTGACTTTTTTAAGCGCGATAAAGAAAGAATTAACAGCAATATGGTAATTATTGGTAAATCTGGTTCCGGTAAGTCTTATGCGACAAAAGGCATACTTTCACATCTTGCTTCCGACAACTGTAAAATTTATGTACTTGACCCCGAAAAAGAATATGATAATTTGGTTAAAAATTTAGGTGGTAAGTTTATTGATGTTGGTAGTGCAAAGCAAGGAAGGCTTAATCCATTCCAAGTGTTTACAACTTTAGAAGATGAAGGAGAAGAAGGACAGAACACTTCACTTGCAACACACTTGCAGTTTTTGGAAGAGTTCTTTAAAATCATTCTAGATGGTATTAGTAAAGATGCACTTGAAATTCTAAACGAATGTGTAAAGCAAGTTTATGATAAATTTAACATAACTGCAAATACAGATATTCAACAATTAAAACCAGAAGATTTTCCTATTTTCCAAGATGTATATGACTATGTTAAAGACCTGTATGGGAAGGTTAAAGATGATTTCTATAAACAAAATTTAAGGGTAATTATTACATACCTTAACAAATTTGTAGAAGGTGGTAGAAATAGTCAATTGTGGAATGGTTATAGTTCAATAACTACAGATGAAAATTTTGTAGACTTTAACTTCCAATCGTTGCTTGCCAATAAAAACGGCGACATAGCAAACGCACAAATGCTTCTTGTTTTAAGATGGCTAGATAACGAAATTATTAAAAACAAAGACTATAATTTTAAATATAAAACCAAACGAAAGGTTGTTGTAGCAATAGATGAAGCACACGTATTTATTGACCCTAAAAAAGATGTTGCGTTGGACTTTATGTATAACTTAGCAAAGCGTATCCGTAAGTACGAAGGTATGCAAATAATTATTACCCAGAACTTAAAAGACTTTGTGGGGACTCCATCAATTGCTCGAAAATCTACAGCTATTATTAACGCATCGCAATACTCGTTTATTTTCTCATTGGCTCCACACGACATTAACGACCTTGTTGAATTGTATGAAAAAGCAGGTAGAATTAATGAAACCGAACAAGAAAGCATTGTTTCAAGCCCACGAGGTCGTGCATTTTTAATTACTGGACCATATAGTAGAACAACTGTAGATATAACCATATCAGACTTAGTTAAAGCAACTTTTGAACAACCAGACATTACTGAATATAAAAGGGAACAAGAAGAACTTGCTAATAGAGATGTTAAAAGTCAAAGTTCTAATGTTGCACAAACAGATGCATCTAATCTTGCAAAGCCACCATTAGAAGAGCCTATTAACTAGAATAATTAAGGGTAACAAATGTTAAAATTTTTTAAAGGATTATTAAATATTAAAAAGACTTTTATGCAACTATGTAGTTGCATAGGGTCTTTTTTGGGTCCTTTAAATGTTAACACTTCGTTACTTGAAATTACACAAACCACTGAAAAAGCAAGCGAGATAATAGGTAAGGGAATGGCTTCTTTGTGGGAGTCTATTTTAGAACTTATTAATACATGGGTTTATTTTCTATCAAAATTGTTTTTTCAATTTATAGATTTTTGTGAAGTTGTTATAAATAAAATTGCAGGAATTAATGCTAATTTAAACTTTAATTTTGATATTCCTATTTTTCGATTACTTTTATCAGATACTTTTTTTAAAGTATTTTCAGCATTGTTTATTATTGGTATAATATTTTTAGTTGTATTTACAATTATAGCAATAATAAAAAGTGAATATCAGCTTGCAACAGGGCAAGAAAAACTTGAAAAAGATAAAAAAAATGGCAGTGTTAGTTATGTTGTTAAACGTTCGTTACTAGCAACATTTATGATGGTACTTGTACCACTAATACTTATTGTTTGTTTTGCATTCACTTCGGTAATGCTATCCAGTATCAACAATGTATTAAGGACCGATGACCATGATAAAACCAGTGTTGGCGGACAAATTTTTGTAACTTCTGCATATGGTGCAAACAGGTACCGTACTTATGCCCAAACAGGACAAAGAATTCCTATATTGTTAGATTTTAATGATCCATATCAAGATGGGTCCTATATTTATTATACAAGCGAAGAACTGCATAACATGTATGAAGCTTGGGAAGATGGCGAGTCTGTTTATAATATGGTTAAAGACAAGAATTATGCATCCTTTAATGACACATTAACCTATAGAAATAACATGCTTGTGAACTCTTCTAATTATAGCTCTTACGAAAATTGGATTTCCACAGCGGAACAATATTACGTAATGGCAGATTTTATTGACTATGCGGTGAAAAACAATTTAGAATTTTATATCAAAGATTCTAATGATAGCGATATAGATTGGTCTTCTTCAAGTAAGAATATACAAATTTCTGGTGGTGTATATGATACTCAAAATAAGACTTTAACTATTAACTATGTCAATAAATCTGGTCTTGGTAGTTATGGTGAGGATTATTACACGCTAAGTTTAAGCACTAATAAAGTTAGTGCAACTAGTCCACTTCAAAATGCTATTGATACTTTAAGTAATTTAATGGCCATTGAATTAAAACAAGAAAAAGAAAGGATAAATAGTGGGGTTTTAAGCAATGCATCGCTAGAGACATATGAAGATGTCAATGCGGAAATATCAGATACAAAATTATTTAGGATTCTTGAACGAGTAGAAGACTCAACGAATGTAGTACGATGGAAAACCGAAAAAGTAACTTTTAATGATGAGAATTATACCGTTTACAACTTAACAAAACGATATTTTAACTCACAAACGGGCGTAATAGATGAGCGTGGAACTGTTCAAGTTGCACGAAAGGAAACAGGTGGGAAATTCTATATAGTAAAGAACAATAATGGTGTATATGAATACTCAAACCAAACAATAGACTATGTTAATGATGGAGCAAGTTATGTAGATAAACTTGAACCTGTTTTTGTTTATGTCGGTTGGGCAGAAAAATTATATAATGATTTAGATGTAATTTATCACGATATAAATTTTAAAAACTATATTAATTATGACAATTGGGCAGATGCACTTGGTGAATATTTTTCTCCTAATTCTAATGTAACAAGTGAAAATGTTGCCACTTTTGCAACAACCTTAATACACCCGCTTGGCTTAATTATGTCTGAGTTGTTTTTAGGGGTAACGTTTGAAAACGAGTCCAAAACAGGTACCGAATTTTCATTTACCACTCAGTATTCAGAAGATATTGTAAAACAACTTTGTTTAACTGTTGGTGGTCAATACTCTTATAACGACATAATGAATGAAGTTGATACATATATGCGCTTATTTAATGGCCTTTTAACCCCAATTATGGAAGATTTGCAGAAAATTGAAGGCTTTGATATGACTAATGAGTCAGAATATTCTGTTTATTGTTATGTTTATAAAGCGTATTTATGTAGTATTTTGTTATCAGATGATTTTGGCAATTATCTTTCTGACTTGGCATATGAAATTTTAAATATATCAAATTTGGTTGATAATATTTATAATGGCTCCAATAGTGTAACTTATGATAAAAATGGTGAAAAAGTATATGAGAAGCAATATACATATTCTTCAAGTGGAGATTTAATTCCACTACTTAGCAATGTAATTGTAAATAATAGTTACGTTACTGGTAAATATGTCTATGCATATGATACTCGTTCGGGTAATGGTAAAAAATTACTAGCATGCGATGCAATGGGTAAAATAACAGAAGATGGTGCATATGTAATTAACCCATCTTATAGTTACCAATTAATTAATGGCGAATATTGTGTTTATCTTGCAGGTGAATATCGTTCGGCAAGTAATTATCTTTCTTATTGCATAGCGAAGGGTGAAACTGGCGTAGATTTATCAAATATATTTATTCCATATTATAAAATTCAATACAATACAGATAAAACAGTGGCATATATGATGGTTTATGAACCATCAACTAGCACAACGAAAGACTTGACCAATGTAAAACTTGTTAATGCTATAGATGAAAATGGACATCCGATTTCAATTGATGTAGGCACAGATAGCGAAGGCAATATTCAAGATGAAGCAGTTGTTACAAATGCTATGTCATCATTATCTAGCAAATATTATTTGTATGAGTACGAAATGGTGCCAAAATATAAAAATACTTGCCTTAGATATAGTGAACTTAGCACCGAAGAACAGAAAGCTATAGATAATTGCATTAATTACATTATGAACGACATTGTTAATAAAGGAATTGATGAGCCTGAATTTTTATCATACTTAAAAGAGTATCAGCAAGATGGAAGTCAAATGGCAGATGTAATGAATGCTCCAAACATAACTAGCGCCGAAGCGAAGGAAATTGGTAGTAATTTAGAGAATTTAAAACAGAGTCTAAACGATATTGAAAATGAGAGCAAAAAACTTGCCGTTCAAAAATTAATAAATTCCTATAAGAAATATCAAATAATTTATGGATTAAACAACTATTTATCTACTAGAGTTTCTTCAGGATTTAATGTTGTTGTAAACGGACATTCCTATAATGTTGGTCAAGAGTTAACAACTCGAAAGATTTTGGAATATGCTTTTGGGAATAAATTACTTAATAATTCGTTAATTAATATGCTTAACACAGAAACAACTTTTTCAAATTTGTCTAATTACAATCAACAAGCATTTATTAATTTAAAAAGTAAAAGTAATTCCGACTTAAAAATCTTAGATGAAATAATTGACAAATTAAAAGAATTAAACACTTCATTGTTAACATCAATTGAACTTAGCGATACCGAGTTGGATTTAATTTATGAATACTATTATTTATATGGTATAACCAAGAATAAATCATTTTTAAGTACTTATACAAACAAATCATTATTCCAAATGCGTGGTACCGAAAGTATGGAAGCATTAATTAATGGATTAATTTCAATAGAAACCGATTTAGAAATAATCTTAGATCGATACACGCGTGGAGAAGGTTTAATTTTTGGCACATCACTTTCATCAAATTCTGAAGCATTTAAATTAATGAAAGAGTTTGTTCAATTAAAAAGTGAAACAGAAAAGTTGTACTTTGTGGATGAAACTTTTAAGGGTGCGGTTGCAGATGATGGCGTTGCGTTTTCCTACTTAAGGAACTTTCTTAAAAAATTTGGAACACTTTGCTTTAATTTACAGACAAAGTCGAGCTTTGCAAATTTATCATCTTCAGCAGAAGATAAAACCAACTTACTAAGCAACAATTATATTTCAAGTTTAGTTAATGATTTGAATAATATTTTAAGCAGTGCAGACTTTGGTTCTGAAGAAACTTATCTAATACCTAAAATAAATGGTGTTACAAGTTTTAAGCAAAAGAAAATTAATGCCGAAACTGGAAAGGTTGAATATGTAGCAGTTAACGACCTATCAACTGTTCGGTATGAAGAATTAGATGCTACAAGTAAACGTTATCTTGCAACAATTTTAACTTATTACGAAGATAAAATAGAACAATATAATTTAAATATTACCCATATGACTGAAGGTGAAGGCTATGCATATCGTTATTCAAAGGGTAGATATTCGCTTTTTGAAAACAGTGAATTATATAAGTATTTTTTACCTGAATATTTAAATTATTTTATTTATAACACAGACATAGATGATGAAGATTTTGCTAAAACATATATATATGATGATTATGTAAATATAATTGGTAAAAATGTTGGCGATGAATTTACCCATGATGAAAAATTGCAATACTATTTAGATTACATAAACGCATTTACCAATTTTAAGTTTAATGCGAACGGAAACCTTTTTTCATCTTTAAGTTTGCTACAACAAAAGGTTGTTGAAGATTGTTATAATTATTTTAAAAACGAAAAATTAAATTTAACAGATACACAACAGCCAGGATATAAAGAATACACAGATAATTTAAAATGTCTTAATTCAGTTAAAAACTATATAAATAATGATACAATAGATATTGAACAAACGGCTGGTTATGTATTGGCTTATGAAGGTCATAGTACTGTTTCAATTAATGATGTAGTTACTAATAACGTTAATTTGTTGAACCTTAAAAATTTACTAGACTTTGTAGGCATAGATTATGATTCTGCGATAAATAGTTTAAAAGATGTTCGGATAATGGCGTTAAGAAACTTGCGAGACTTTAAAGAATATGCTGGTGAAAGTGTTGCTTCAATAAGAAGCAGATATTTAGCTTTGTTGTATTTAACAAGCTGTGACTATGTCACAAACTTAGTTGGAGATAAAGAGTTAATATTATATAATGATAATAAGCAAATAATTTTAGATATGGCCGGGTTAAAAGATGTTGCAGAAGAGAATATAGTTAATCTGAAATATGACAATAGTGATAGCGATACGGATTCAGATGAAAAAAGTGGAAGCATATTTATAATTTGCACTTATAATGCTGATACAAAACAATATGAACCATTTGTTTTTGCTAGTGAAAGCGACCGATTCTCTACTCCGGTGTCAAATTATTACTACTCTATGAATGGAGAAGTAACCTACTATCCAGTAATTGCAAAAGGAATTTTTGATACAAATGGAAATCCGACTGCAATAAGAAGAGTAAATGGCTTTATAGAATTTTACAGAGATGATGTATATGTATTAAATTCTGCATTAGTCAACCTTGAAATGTATTATGCAACTACAGAAGAAGTTACAGTAAATTATAATCCAATAAGTATGCTTATAAACGGCGTGGCCAAATTAATTACTGGTAAAAATGTTTCACAGCTTATTTCTGATGCCTTTCCACTAATTAAGAGCACAAGTGGTTTAAAAGTTGCTTACGGAGCAGAAGAAAATACTATCTATCATCTAGATCAAGGCTATTGTAATTTAAATTATATGTTTTTTACTGATAAAGGTATTGCTATGGCTAATCTTTATGCACCATCAAAACTGAATGTAATTATTTTACTCTTGGCAACAGTAACGGTTATGTATGCATTAATTACCGCTGTTTACGAAGTTATTTCAAACGTATTTAAATTAGCAATTTATATAATTGTATATCCACTTGTTGTTGGTGTGTATCCGTTTGATGGTGATCGTCTTGGAGAATGGAAAAAATCATTTATAAAAGAATTTTTTACAATGTATGGTTATGTCATCTCAATAAATTTGTACTTTTTAAGTTTAGACATTCTGCAAAGTATAGGGAATGTATTGCCAACAATTACTGATGATGGACTAAAACTATTACAAAATACCTTTATTTTTAACGGTGTTGATGTAAATGTATTTATTGGATTAATTTCTACTACTTTATGCTTTGTTGTGGCAGTTACATTGTTAAAGTCAACATCAAAATTAATTGCTCCAAACTTGTATGTTGGTTCTCCTTTAACAGGAGATACAAAAAAGTCAATTGCTGTTTTGGTTCAAGAAGCAGAATATTTCAATACCGGCGAGCAACTTAAAGATGCTGTTGTCATTGCACAAGATGAAATGTCTAAATTGCCTATTGTAGGAGATTTATTTAGCAAACAAAAACATTTTGATAGACAATACAAGGAAAATGAAAAGAAGGCGAATAAATACAAAAATCAATTATTGGCTAATGGCATAGATGCAACAATTGCGGATAATGCAAGCAGAGCATATCAAGAAAGTTTGGATGCTGCCGTTAAGCAGGCGGAAGAAAGATATAATAAAAATGTTAAGGATTCTAGAGCAAGACAAGAACGGGTTAGATCTAACATTATTAACACTTATGCAGGTCAAAGTGCTGAATTTAAATGTGATAGATGTGGACACAAAGCACCTAACAAGAAATATAAAGGCAAAACTTGTAGCAACTGTCATATTGGTAAATACAAATAATAAAACAAACAGAAGAGAGTACTATGAATATTTGGGGATTTATTAACAACTTAATATTTAAAGTAGCCCAACACCAAATGTTATCTAATGGTGTTGGGGCATCTCCTGGTGGTGATGACTTAGTTAGTAATAGTAGCACCACAAGTTCTCTTGATGTTTTTTTTAAAAATTTAATTGACAAATTTGTTAATTCTATTATTAATTTTGGCGAAGTAATTTATCGTTGTTTTGCAAAAATTGTATACTTTTTAGTAAAAATTTGCCTTAACATAATGGACCTTACAATGGTTATAATAAATTCATTAACAGGTCAGGCAACGGCTTTTGATCTGTCTAAGAATAGTAATTTAACTGAAACAGATGTTTTATTTAGATTTTTACTAAATGAAACTACCTTGAAAATTTTAAGGCGTGTATTTTATTTTAGTTTATTATTGTTACTTATAGCTACAATAGTGGCGATTGTAAAAAATGAGTGGGATAAAAATGCTAGTGGAAAAGGAATGAGCCATATGCAATTTTTCCGCAAGGTCTTGATGTCTTTATTTTGGATGTTTTTAACTCCATTTGTTTTAATTGTTGGTATTTTAGCGGTTAATGTTCTTTTAGCATCTGGTCTTAATGCTTTGCAGGGCAATAATAAAACTGCGTTTAGTGTTGGTTCAACAATATTTACAGCAAGTACATATGATGCAAATTGGTATCGAAAATATGCAGATGAAAATAAACGAGTACCAATTATATTTGATTATAATGGTGGTTTTTATTCAAGCCAGAACGGAGAACCAATAATAACCACCGATACTTCAAGTAGTAATACCGATGCACAAATTAGAGCGATATTAACAAACGAAAATATCACAAGCGGTCAAGCGACTTACAATATGTTTGAAAATGAATCATTCTTTGATTTTAATTACATATCAGATAATAGTTATTATTATAATGTTTACGATGGTGAATATTTAAAGCCAAAAAGAATTGAATATTATGTAATGGCAGATTTTATTGATTTTGCAATGGAAAGCGGTGCAACTTTCTATGTTGTGAATGTTGAAGATATTTATGAAACATTAATTGTAAATAAGTTTGACAGAAATGATATGCTTTTGGCTTTAGGCGGAGGCGTTACAGGAGACATAACAGGCTTTGCTGCAGCTACATATTTAAGAGGTATTGATTTTGTTCAGGTTCCAACTACTTTATTATCTCAGGTTGATTCAAGTATTGGTGGAAAAACAGGCGTTGATTTTAAAGCTTACAAGAATATGGTTGGAGCTTTCTATATGCCAAAACTTGTATATATGAATCTTTCAACTCTTAATTCATTGCCTGAAAGAGAATATCTTGAAGGTATGGGAGAAATAATAAAACATGGTTTAATAAGAGATAAGGAATATTTCTAT